>NZ_PTFE01000033.1:0-76954 GCF_002936975.1 Bradyrhizobium sp. AC87j1 | reverse complement strand
AGGCGATGTTGATCACCTTCGCCGGCCGCTCCGCGCTTGCGGCTGCGCGCAGCGGCGCGGCCAGCGCCTTGGTCAGGAAGAACGGCGCCTTGACGTTGAGGTTCATCACCTTGTCCCAGCCGCTCTCCGGGAATTCGTCGAACTCCGCGCCCCAGGCGGCACCCGCATTGTTGACGAGGATATCGAGCTTCGGCTCGCGCTTCCTGAACTCGGTTGCCAGCAGCTCGGCGCCGGCGAGCGTCGAGATGTCGATCGGCAGCGCGATGCACTCGCCGTCATATTGCGCGGTGAGCTCTTGCGCAGTCGCCTCGCAAGGCCCGGCCTTGCGCGCGGTGATGTAGACCTTTGCGGCGCCGGCGCTGAGAAATCCTGCCGCGATCATTTTGCCGATGCCGCGCGAGCCGCCGGTCACCAGCGCGACGCGGCCTTTGAGCGAGAACAGATCGTTGAACATGGTGCCTCCCTGGGTTTGCGCTCGTTGTGAGCGGCGAGGGGTGGGGAGTCAAGGAAAGGCACTGGGATGCGATAGGAGTGTGGCGCGAGAGCGCTCCGTACAAGGCGGTGTCGTCCCCGCGAACGCGGGGACCCATAACCACAGGGAGTGGTTTGGCGATGACTCGTCGTTCGGTACTTCTACCAGACGCAATCGATAAATTCCGCGGTATGGGTCCCTGCTTTCGCAGGGACGACGGCGGAGATTGGGGAAGCTACGCCGCCGCGATCCGGCGGAAGCCGTTCCACATCGCGGTCGCGGCGCCTGAGGTCAGCACCGGCAGGATTCGCGCGTCCTGGTAGTTGCCGTTGAGGGAGACGCGCGGCAGCGCCGTCATGTGGGCGGCGTTGTCGGCAAACAGCATGCCGGGCCGCGTCGTCACCGCGGTCTTGAAGCCCGCGGTTGCAGCAAGGCCGAATTCGCGCATCCCCGCGGCCTCGCGGTCGCCATAGGGATAGGCGAGATGCAGCACGGGGCGCTGCAGCGCCTGCTCGATCCGCGCGCGGCTCGTGGCGATCTCCTGCGCGGCGACGTCTTCCGCCACCTTGGCGAGATTGCAATGGCTGACGCTATGCGCGCCGATCGTGACCAGCGGATCGGCGGCAAATGTCTTCACCTCCGCCCAAGACAGGCAGAGGCTGCGGCACAGCGCTGCCATGTCGACGTCGTATGTCGTGCAGAGCGCCTCGATCTCTCGCGCCAGATCGTGCTCGCCCGGTAGCGCGCGCAGCCAGTCGTGGAGGCGGTCGAACGTTGCCTGCTTGGCCGCGGGCGTCGTCGCATCGAGCCGCAGCGCGGAATTGCCTACTCTGACGTCGACCTGCTCGGTCTTGGCGATCACGGCCTCCAGCGCCGTCCACCACAGCCGTCCAGTGCCCTCGGCAAAATCGCTCGCGACATAGACCGCCAGAGGCGCGTCAAATTCGCGCAGCACGGGCAGCGCATAGTCCAGATTATCGCGATAGCCGTCATCGAGGGTGAAGGCAGCGAAGCGATGGTCGAACCGGCCCTGCACCAGCCGCTCATGCAGCTCGTCCATGCTGATGATGTCGATGTCGCGCGAGCGCAGATGGCACAGCGTCGCGCGCAGGAATTCGGGGGTGACTTCGAGATGCCGGTTCGGCTGGAACACGGCCTCACGGGCCGGCCGCACGTGGTGCAGCATGAAAATGGCGCCGACGCCCGACAAAAGCGGGCGCAGCAAGTGGTGCGCCCCGCTGAAATAGAGTGCTCCCAGCCCGGCGCGGATGACGTTGTTACGCAGTTGTTTCATGACCCGCTGGCGGACTCTGGCATTCCGCTTTCAACTTACGGAAGAACCCTTGAAGAAAAAGTTATTCCGATTGTCCAGGCGGGGCCTTCGCAAGGGCACCATTTCCGGTTTGACAGCCTGCCAAGGGTTTGTTTTGTCTCCGGTTCCAGAGTTCGGGTCGTCGAATGAAGAAGCTTTTCAAGTGGGCCAGCAAATGGTGGCCGGGGCTGATCCCCTTGGCCGTCATGTGGGGATTTGCGGCCTGGAACAATACCTTACCGGTCGAAGCCGACCTGTCGGCGCGTAGCTCGGCTGCGCTGAAGGACACCGTTCTGGACAAGACCCGGATCGCGGTCGATGGCCGCGATGTCAGCCTGGCCGCGGACGCCTTCTCCGAGGAGGGGCGGCGGGATGCCGTGATGGCGGTGGAGACCGTCCCCGGCGTCCGCCTGGTCGACGACCGGACCCGCCTTGTTCCCGAGGCCAAACCCTTCGTCTGGAATGCCGAGCGCGACGTGGTGCGGGTGACGCTCTCAGGCTCCGCGCCCTTGCCGTCGATGAAGGGCCGGCTGACAGAGGCGGCCCGCAAGGAGGTCGGCGGCGTCGAGGTGGCCGACCAGATGGGGCTGGCGCGCGGTGCGCCGCCGCGGTTCGAGGCTGCAGCGACGCTGTTGCTGGACCAGATCGGCAAGCTGAAGGACGGCAAGATCACGATCACGGACACCAAGGTCAATCTGTCGGGCATGGCGCGCGATCTCGGTGGCCGCGAGGCGATCGTGGCGGCGCTGAAGAACCTGCCCGAGGGCTTTTCGATCGCCGCCAACGACGTCAAGGCGCCGCCCTATATCTTCCAGGCCTACAAGGATCCGGTCGCCGCGACCGTGACGCTGACCGGCTATGTTCCCGACAACACCATCCACGCGGCGATCGCCACCAGCGCCGCGCGAAAATTCTTCACCGAAAAGGTCGTCGACAATCTCAAGGCCAGCATCGGCGCGCCCGGCTCCTTCAACACCGCCGTGATCGCAGCCCTCGGCGCGCTGTCGCGGCTGTCGACCGGCACGCTCGTCGTCTCCGACCGCGAGGTGAAGCTGTCGGGCGATGCGCTCTACGAGGGGGCCGCCAACGACATCCGCGCGGGCCTCGGCAAGGACTTCCCGAAAAACTGGCAGTACAAGCCGGAGATCACCGTGAAGCCGGCGGCAGGCCCGGTCGATGGCACCGTGTGTCAGCAATTGTTCTCCGAGCTCCTGGCCAAGGGCAAGATCCGCTTCGCAGCCAAGCGCGCCGACATCGATCCGGATTCCGCCGCCATTCTCGATCACCTGATCGAGACGGCGCTGCGCTGCCCCACCACCAATGTCGAGGTCGCCGGGCATACCGATGCCGACGGCGAGGACGGCTTCAACCGGGCTCTCTCGGAGAAGCGCGCGCAGGCGGTGATCGACTATCTGGTCAAGGCCGGCCTGCCCGCCAGCCGCTTCACCGCGGTCGGCCATGGCAGCACGCAGCCGCTCGCCGGCAACGACACCGACGAAGGCAAGGCGCAGAACCGCCGTATCGAATTCCTGGTGAGGTGACGATGCCCTATCTCGTCTCGTTCCATCTGGGCTGGCTGATCGGCTCGCTGCTGCTGGGCTTTTGCATGGGCTGGATCTCGGTGGTCCAGCGCGGCAACGGCACCTCGAAGGTGACGGCGCGCTGGCTCGCCGCGCTTGCTGCCGCCCTGGTCGCGGCCTCGTTCGCACACGTCGTCCCCGGCCGCTTCGGCTACTGGCTCGACCTCGGTCTGATCATGTTCGCCTGCTACCTCGTCGGCTGCACCATCGGCGCCTGGCTGCGCGACCGCGTGGTCTCGCGCAGCATGCGGACCGGCTGAAGCTCCGCCGCCAAGCCTCTTTTTCTGTTCGGGACACGTCGTCGAGAGAGACATCAACGCTCCGCTTGACAATAATACGTACGTACGTATTGTTCCTGTATGCCCAAGCCCTCACTCAAAGACGCCATCCTCGACGCCGGTCTTAAGGTCATGTTCCGGACCGGCTATCACGGCACCAGTGTGCGCGATGTCACCACTGCGGCAGGCGCCCCGCAGGGGTCCTTCACCAATCATTTTCGCTCCAAGGAAGCGTTCGCCTCGGAGGTGCTCGATCGCTATTTCGAGATCACGAAGGGATTGGTCGCGGAGGCCCTTGAAGACGCCTCGCTGACCCCGCGGGCGCGGCTCAAGCGCTATCTCGACATCATCACCGGACGGCTCGAAGCCGACGGCTACGGACGCGGCTGCCTGATCGGCGATCTCAGCCTGGAAGCGGCCGGCAGCAGCGAGATGCTGCGCAGCCGCCTTGCCGAAATCTTTGCCGAATGGCGCATGCCCTTCGCGGCCTGCATCAGCGAGGCGCAGAGGAGCGGCGAGATCGATTCCGAATTCGAGCCCGAGGAGCTTGCCGATTTCCTGCTCGCGTCCTGGCAGGGCGCGATCCTGCGCATGAAAGTCGACCGCACGCCCAAGGCGCTCGAGCGTTTCAAGTCCATCGCATTCAAGACCGTCTTCAAGGAGCCGACATGAGCCAGCAAGCCGAGATCCAGATCCGCAGCGCCTCCGTGCTGGGAAGCACGATGGCTTATCGCGACACGGGCACGCAGGATGCGCCGGTCGCGCTCTTCCTTCACGGCAATCCGACGTCGTCGCATATCTGGCGAAACATCCTGCCGCTGGTGGCGCCTGTAGCGCGTTGCATCGCGCCCGATCTCATCGGCTTCGGCCGGTCCGGCAAGCCCGACATCGCCTACCGCTTCTTCGACCATGTCCGCTATCTCGACGCGTTGATCGAACAGCTCGGCGTCACCTCGGCCTATCTCGTTGCGCAGGATTGGGGCACGGCACTCGCATTTCATCTCGCGGCGCGCCGGCCGGCCTTCGTGCGCGGCCTCGCCTTCATGGAGTTCATCCGGCCGATGCCGACCTGGCAGGATTTCCACCAGGCCGAAACTGCGCGCCAGACTTTCCGCAAATTCAGGACGCAAGGCGAGGGAGAGGCCATGATCCTGGAGGCGAACGCCTTCGTCGAACGCGTGCTGCCCGGCGGCATCATGCGCACCTTGAGCGAAGACGAGATGGCGCCTTATCGTGCGCCCTTTCCGACGCCTGACAGCCGCCGTCCCGTTCTGGCCCTCCCTCGGGAATTGCCGATCGCCGGCGAGCCCGCCGATGTCGATCAAGCGCTTCAATCGGCTCATGCGTCGCTCAGAGCGTCTGCCTGTCCGAAGCTGCTGTTCGCAGGCGAGCCGGGGGCCGTCGTCGCTCCCGAATTTGCCGAGACCTTTGCGGCCTCGCTGCAGCACTGCGCGCTCGTCCGCCTCGGGCCTGGCAGGCATTACCTCCAGGAGGATCACCCCGACGCGATCGGCCGTTCCGTTGCCGGCTGGATCGCCGGCATTGAAGCGGTGCGTCCCCAACTGGCGGCCTGAAGGAGGACGAGATGTCCGACGTAACCATCATCTATTGCCGGCCGTGCGGATACGAGAAGCGTGCCAAAGAGGCGGCCGTGGCGCTGCGCCAGCAGCTAGGGCTGGAATCCGATCTCGTCCCCGGCAAGGGCGGCGTTTTCCAGGTCAAGCTCGGTGATCGGATCGTCGCCAGCCGCAGCAAAGGACATTTTCCTGACGGCGACGAAATCGTCGCTGCCGTCACCGCCGCGCAGGAATGAGCCGGGGAGGGCGTAGCGATGTCGATTGTCTGGGCCGACGATCTCGCCGGGATCGACTGGGATGAGCTATCCGAGCTCTATCGCATCGCGCCGCTCGGCAACAAGGCGCCGGCCGATCTCACGCTGGTGTTCGGCAACAGCATGTTTCGCGCCTTCGCCATTGAGGATGGTCGCATCGTGGGGGCGGGACGCGTCTTGGCCGACGGCCGGGACTGCGCCTATCTCTGTGATGTCGCCGTGCACCCGGACCACCAGGGGCGGGGGCTCGGCCGCGACATTATCGAGCGTTTGCTTGTGCATTGCCGCGGCCATCGCAAGGTCATCCTCTACGCCGTCCCGGGCAAGGAGGGGTTTTACGAACGCCTGGGCTTCAGGCGGATGACCACGGCCATGGCGATTTTCGAAGATCAGGCCGGAGCCTATGGCCGCGGCTATTTGACCGCGCCTTGAGGCTGCGCCCGGGGTCCGCGGCCTTCCGGCGCATCGGACAACCCGTCGAACGGAGGCCGGGATTGCCCCTCTTTCAACAGGCGGGCGCGGTCCATAGATTGACGTCGGCTTAAAGCGTGAAGGAACATTGTGCGGCCGAAATCATCAAAACTTCATGGCGCCTGCGCAGGATCGCCATGGAGATTCGCCTCAAGTCCTGCCGCCGAAGGCGTCAAACCGTGCATCAGGAGCCCGCAACCCTGCCTAAAATATTGAATGCACGTGTTTTTGTTCGAATTGGCGAATTCCACTTCGCCCCAAAACGCGCTAGTGGAGGGGCAGGGGGCATGCGCGATACCGGAGCCGGCGGCGAGGGTTCGTTGAGTGCCAGTGCGTCGTCCGCCTGTTCGCCGGCCACCCTGGCCGCTGAAGCGTTGTTCGAGGTCTAGATGCTGGAAGCCATACGCAGGGCGACGTCGTTTCTGCGCCAGAAGCAAGTCCTGCATAAGCTTGGCGTTGTGATCAGCGTCGCGGTCATCGGCATCGCTTGCTATGTGCTCTACCACATGTTGCGAGGCATCGATTTCAACGAAGTCCTCGAAGCGATCAAGAGCACCGAGCCGACCCAGATCGCGATGGCGGCGCTGTTCGTCACCGCGGGCTATTTCACCCTGACCTTCTACGACCTGTTCGCCGTGCGCGCGATCGGCCATGCCCATGTGCCCTATCGCATCAATGCGCTCGCGGCCTTCACCAGCTATTCGATCGGCCACAATGTCGGTGCATCCGTCTTCACCGGCGGCGCGGTGCGCTACCGCATCTATTCGGCCTACGGGCTGAACGCGATCGACGTCGCAAAGATCTGCTTTCTCGCCGGCCTGACCTTCTGGCTGGGCAATGCCGCCGTGCTCGGCCTCGGCATCTCCTATCATCCGGAGGCAGCCGCCTCGATCGACCAACTGCCGCCCTGGCTGAACCGGGCGCTGGCGCTGATGATCATCGTCGGGCTGGTCGGCTACGTGGTCTGGGTTTGGACCCAGCCGCGCGTGGTCGGCCGCGGGCCCTGGACCGTGGTGCTGCCGGGCGGCCCGCTGACGCTGCTGCAGATCGCGATCGGCATCGTCGATCTCGGTTTCTGCGCGCTCGCGATGTATGTGCTGGTCCCGGACGAGCCCAATCTCGGCTTCGTGGTGGTCGCGGTGATCTTCGTCTCGGCCACCCTGCTCGGCTTCGCCAGCCACTCGCCGGGCGGGCTCGGCGTGTTCGACGCCGCCATGCTGGTCGGTCTCTGGCAGATGGATCGCGAGGAACTTCTGGGCGGCATGCTGCTGTTCCGCGTCCTCTATTATCTGTCGCCCTTCGTCATATCTGTAATCTTGCTGACGTTTCGCGAAGTTATCATCGGCGCACGATCGAAGCGCTTGCAGCAGGCGGCGCTCAAGCTCGACCCCGGCCCGGCGCGTGAAGCCGCTTATGTGAGAGAGCGCAGCGACAGCGGTGCCTGACGGCGCCAAGCCTTATTTGGACAGGCCTTCAGACAAGCCCCAGGAGAAGTCCGCCCCGATGGCGATCGACGCCCCATCTTCTCCCTCCGCCCAGCCCTGGTCCGACCGGCTGCGGCATTCGACCGTGATCCTGATCGCCGCGGCGCTGGCGCTGTCCGTCGTCGTCTCGCTCGGCGAATTGTCGGCGCTGCACGCCGCGATCGTGTTCCTCTGTATCGCGGCGGCGGCGCTGGTCCCGTGGCGACTGCATGATCCCGCCGCCTCGCGCGACGACGTCAGGCGCATCAACCCGGTCGAGAGCGCGGCGGTGGCCGCGGTCGTCGCCGGCATGCCAGATCCGGCGGTGCTGCTCGACCGCGCCGGCCGCGTCATCCATCTCAATGCCGCCGCCGCCCAGCTCGCGCCGGCGCTGCGCCGGAACGAGCTCGCCCAGTTCGCGCTGCGCTCGCCGGAGATCATCACCGCGCTGCGCGAGGCGATCGCGACCACCGAGCCGCGGCGCGCGACCTATCTCGACCACGTCCCGGTCGACCGCTGGCTGGAGCTCATGATCACGCCGGTGCCGGTGCCGACCAGCTTCGGCGGCGCGGACAAATGCATGCTGATGACCTTCCACGACCAGACGCCGCTGCGCCGGGTGGAGGAGATGCGCGCCGACTTCGTCGCCAATGCCAGCCACGAGCTGCGCACGCCGCTGGCCGCGCTGTCGGGATTCATCGACACGCTGCAGGGCCAGGCCAAGGACGATCCCAAGGCGCGCGAGCGCTTCCTCGGCATCATGCACAACCAGGCCACCCGCATGGCGCGCCTGATCGACGATCTGTTGTCGCTGTCGCGGGTCGAGCTGTCGGCCCATGTCCGGCCCGACACCCTGGTCGATTTGCTGCCGATCATCCGCCAGGTCGCCGACGGGCTCGAGCCGCTGGCGCGCGAGCGTCAGGTCGAGGTCGAGATCCATCTTCCTGATAGCCCGGTGATGATCGCGGGCGACCGCGAAGAACTGCTCCGCCTGTTCGAGAATTTGATCGAGAACGCGCTCAAATACGGTGCCTCCGGCGGACGCGTCATCGTGTCGCTGACGCCAGCCGCGGCCACTGATGGAACTCAGGAAATCCGGATCATGGTCCGCGATTTCGGCCCCGGCATCGCGCCCGAGCACCTGCCGCGGCTGACCGAGAGATTCTACCGGGTCGACGTCGGCGACAGCCGCTCGCAGGGCGGCACGGGGCTCGGATTATCGCTGGTGAAACATATTCTTAACCGCCATCGCGGCCGGCTTTTGATCGAAAGTGTGCCCCGGCAGGGCGCCACTTTTACCGCCTGTTTTCCCCAGGCTAAGACTTTAGTTTAGACCTGAAACTCCAGCGATTTCAATCGCTTGAGTGTGTCATCCGACTGTCACGAAACCTTCGTAAAAGCACAGCCGACCGCTCCTAAAGGGGCGGCGCGGGGAGCGCGATCGGGCGCGGTTGGCGCTTCGCTCCCCTGTATGGAGACCAGCATGAATTTCCTCAAAACGATCGTCGCTGCCGGCATGGTCGCCGCTTCGACGACGGCGGCCTTTGCTGCCGACATCACCGGTGCCGGTGCGACCTTCCCGTTCCCGATTTATTCCAAATGGGCTGACGCCTACAAGAAGGAGACCGGCAACGGTCTGAACTACCAGTCGATCGGCTCCGGCGGCGGCATCAAGCAGATCCAGGCCAAGACCGTGACCTTCGGCGCCAGCGACGCGCCGCTCAAGGCCGAGCAGCTCGAGAAGGATGGCCTCGTCCAGTGGCCGATGGTGATGGGCGCCATCGTCCCCGTCGTCAACCTCGAGGGCGTGAAGCCCGGCGAGATGGTGTTCGACGGCGAGACGCTCGCCAGCATCTATCTCGGCAAGATCACCAAGTGGGACGACGCCGCGATCAAGAAGCTCAATCCGAATCTGAAGCTGCCCTCGGACGCCATCACCGTGGTCCGCCGCTCGGACGGTTCGGGCACCACCTTCAACTTCACCAACTATCTCGCCAAGGCCAGCGCGGACTGGAAGAGCAAGGTCGGTGAGGGCACCGCGGTCGAGTGGCCGGTCGGCGTCGGCGCCAAGGGCAACGAAGGCGTGTCGGGCAACATCAGCCAGACCAAGAACTCGATCGGCTATGTCGAGTACGCCTATGCCAAGCAGAACAAGCTGACCTATACCGGTCTCATCAACAAGGCAGGCAAGCCGGTGCAGCCGACCGTCGAAGCCTTCCAGGCGGCCGCTTCCAACGCCGACTGGGCCAAGGCGCCTGGCTACTACGTCATCCTGACCGACCAGCCCGGCGAGAAGTCGTGGCCGATCACGGCGGCGACCTTCATCCTCATGCACAAGGATGCCACCGACAAGGCGGCCTCGCAGGAAGCCATCAAGTTCTTCCGCTGGGCCTTCAAGAGCGGCGGCAAGGCGGCTGAAGAGCTCGACTACATCCCGATGCCCGAAGGCGTCGTGACCCTGATCGAGAAGACCTGGGCTGCCGAGATCAAGAGCTAAGCGAGATCAAGAGCTAAGTAAGGCTCTCGCGTCCCGGACGCGGCGCGACCCTGGCGATGCGAAGCATCGTCCAGTGTGCCGCTCCGCGAGGGCGGGGACTACAAGACTTCCGCTCCGGATCGGCGCGCGCCGCGTCCGGAGCGCGAGACCGACAAAAAGACTGACAACAAGCGTATATTATCGGGCACAGGGGATCGGCGTGGCAGAAATGGTCGTTCAGAGCGATGTAATCGACGACGCCGGACCGTATGACCGCGCCAAGGCCTTGAGCGCGTTCAAGCTCGGCGACGTCACCTTCTACTGGATCACGCGGCTGTCCGCGATCTCGGTGCTCCTCATTCTCGGCGGCATCATCGTCTCGCTGATCGTCGGCGCGTTCCCGGCGATGAAGGAATACGGCTTCTCCTTCCTGTGGACGCAGCGCTGGGCGCCGTCGGCCGATCCGCCCGTGCTCGGCGCGCTCGGACCGATGTACGGCACGCTCGTCACCTCCTTCATCGCGATGCTGATCGCCATTCCCGTCGGTCTCGGCATTGCGATCTTCCTCACCGAGCTCTGCCCGCAATGGCTGCGCCGCCCGATCGGCATGGCGATCGAGCTGCTCGCCGGCATTCCCTCGATCATCTACGGCATGTGGGGCTTCTTCGTGCTGGGCCCGTTCCTGGCCAACACCTTCCAGCCCTTCATGATCAAGATCTTCGACGGCGTGCCCGTGCTGGGCGCGATCTTCGCAGGTCCGCCGTCCTATCTCAGCACGTTCAACGCCGCGCTGATCCTCGCCATCATGGTGCTGCCCTTCATCACCTCGATCTCGGTCGACGTGTTCAAGACGGTGCCGCCGGTGCTGAAGGAGGCCGCCTACGGCGTCGGCTGCACCACCTGGGAGGTCGTCCGCAGCGTGGTGATCCCCTACACCCGCGTCGGCATCATCGGCGGCGTCATGCTGGCGCTGGGCCGCGCGCTCGGCGAGACCATGGCGGTGACCTTCATCATCGGCAATTCGTTCCGCATCTCCTCATCGATCTTCGCGCCGGGCACCACGATCTCGGCGGCGATCGCATCCGAATTCGCCGAGAGCGACGGCCTGCACCAGTCCGGCCTGATCCTGCTCGGTCTCTTGCTGTTCGTGCTGACGTTCTTCGTGCTGGCCGCAGCGCGGCTGATGCTGATGCGGCTGGACAAGAAGGCGGGGAAGTAACGTCATGGCGCTCAATCCGATCTATTCGCGTCGTCGCCGCAAGGACATCGTCATCCGCGGGCTCTGCTTCGCCGCGGCCGCCTTCGGCGTCACCTGGCTCGCGCTGATCCTGATCACGCTGCTCTTCAACGGCCTGGCCGGCCTCAATCTTGAGATCTTCGTCGCGGATACGCCGCCGCCGGGTTCGACCGAAGGCGGCCTGCGCAACGCGATCGTCGGTTCGATCATCATGACGTTGATCGGCGTCGGCATCGGCGCCCCGCTCGGCCTGTTCGCCGGCACCTACCTTGCCGAATACGGCCGCAACGACCGGCTGACCTCGGTGATCCGCTTCATCAACGACATCCTGCTCTCGGCGCCCTCGATCATCATCGGCCTGTTCATCTATGGCGCGGTGGTGGTGCCGATGCGTGGCTTCTCCGCGATCGCGGGCGCGCTCGCGCTCGCCGTCATCGTGATCCCGGTCGTGCTGCGCACCACCGAGGACATGCTGCTGCTGGTGCCGAACCCGCTGCGCGAGGCGGCCTCGGCGCTCGGCCTGCCGCGCTCGCTGGTGATCAAGCGGATCGCCTATCGTGCGGCCCGGTCGGGCCTCATCACCGGCGTGCTGCTCGCCACCGCCCGCGTCGCCGGCGAAACCGCGCCGCTGCTCTTCACGGCGCTGTCGAACCAGTTCTTCAGCCTCGGCCTGAACAAGACGATGGCCAACCTGCCGGTCACCATCAACAACTTCGTCCAGAGCCCCTACGCCTATTGGAAGCAGCTGGCCTGGAGCGGCGCGCTGCTGATCACGCTCACCGTGCTTGCCCTGAACATTGGCGCGCGCATCCTCGGCGCCGAGAGGACTGCAAAATGACCGACCTGTCCGTATCCATGAGTTCCAACGCTCATCTGGCCTCGCAGCCGCTGCCGGAAGCCCCGGCCAAGGTGACGGTGCGCAATCTCAATTTCTATTACGGCGAGCACCACGCGCTGAAGAACATCAACCTGACGCTGGGTGCCAACCGCGTCACGGCGTTCATCGGCCCGTCGGGCTGCGGCAAGTCGACCCTGCTGCGCATCTTCAACCGGATGTACGACCTCTATCCGGGCCAGCGTGCCACCGGCCAGCTCATGCTCGACCAGACCAACATCCTCGACCCCAGGCTCGACCTCAATCTGCTGCGCGCCCGGGTCGGCATGGTGTTCCAGAAGCCGACGCCGTTCCCGATGACGATCTACGAGAACATCGCCTTCGGCATCCGCCTCTACGAGAAGATCTCGAAGTCCGAGATGGACGACCGCGTCGAGAAGGCGCTGCGCGGCGGCGCGCTGTGGAACGAGGTCAAGGACAAGCTCAACGCCTCCGGCCTGTCGCTCTCTGGCGGCCAGCAGCAGCGCCTGTGCATCGCCCGCACCGTCGCGGTGCGCCCCGAAGTGATTTTGTTCGACGAGCCCTGCTCGGCGCTCGACCCGATCTCGACCGCCAAGGTCGAGGAGCTGATCCAGGAACTGTCCGAGAACTACACGATCGCGATCGTCACCCATAACATGCAGCAGGCGGCGCGCGTCTCCGACAAGACCGCCTTCATGTATCTCGGCGAGCTGATCGAATTCGACGACACCAGCAAGATCTTCACGTCGCCGAGCGACCGGCGCACGCAGGATTACATCACCGGCCGGTTCGGCTGAGGAGACGCGACATGGGTACTGAACATACCGCAAAAGCTTTCGACACCGACCTCCAGGAGCTCACCCGCCTGGTCGCCGAGATGGGCGGCATCGCCGAGCGCATGATCGTCGATTCCGTCGGCGCGCTGATCCGCCGCGACGTCGCGCTCGGCCAGCGCGTCGTCACCATCGACGCCGAGCTCGACGCGCTGCAGAAGCGCATCGAGGAACGCGCGGTGCTCACCATCGCCCGCCGCCAGCCGATGGCGGTGGATTTGCGCGAGATCGTCGGCGCCATGCGCGTTGCGACCGATCTCGAGCGCATCGGCGACCTCGCCAAGAACATGGGCAAGCGCGTCGCCGCGCTGGAGACCGACTTCCATCCGCTGAAACTCTTCCGCGGCCTGGAGCACATGACCGACCTCGTGCAGCAGCAGGTCAAGTCGGTGCTGGACGCCTATGCCGCACATGATCTGCCGGCGGCGATGGCGGTGTGGAAGGGCGACGAGGAAGTCGACGCAATCTGCACCTCGCTGTTCCGCGAGCTCCTCACCTACATGATGGAGGATCCGCGCAACATCTCGTTCTGCATCCATCTGATGTTCTGCGCCAAGAACATCGAGCGGATCGGCGACCACGCCACCAACATCGCCGAGACCGTGTTCTACATGATCGAGGGCCAGGCGATCACCGACAAGCGGCCGAAGGGCGACATGACCACCTTCGCCACGACGGTCCCGAATACCTGAAGACTTGAAGGAGCGACGACCCGATGGGCGCACGCATTATGGTGGTTGAGGACGAGGAAGCTCTCACCGAGCTGCTTCGCTACAACCTCGAAGGCGACGGCTATGACGTCGAGACGGTCATGCGCGGCGACGACGCCGACACCCGCCTCAAGGAACACATCCCGGACCTGATCGTGCTCGACTGGATGCTGCCGGGCCTGTCAGGCATCGAGCTGTGCCGCCGCCTGCGCACGCGGCCCGACACCAAGCAGCTGCCGATCATCATGCTCACCGCGCGCGGCGAGGAGAGCGAGCGGGTGCGGGGACTTGCGACCGGCGCCGACGACTACATCGTCAAGCCGTTCTCGGTGCCGGAGCTTTTGGCGCGCGTGAAAGGCCTGCTGCGCCGCGCCAGTCCTGAGCGGCTCGCGACGGTGCTGGCCTATGGCGACATCGAGCTCGACCGCGACAAGCGCCGCGTGGCGCGCTCGGGCCGGCCGATCGATCTCGGTCCGACCGAATATCGCCTGCTGGAGTTCTTCCTGGAGCATCCCGGCCGCGTGTTCTCGCGCGAGCAACTGCTCGACAGCGTCTGGGGCCGCGACATCTACATCGACGAGCGCACCGTCGACGTCCATATCGGCCGCCTGCGCAAGCTGCTCAATCTCGGCCGCGAGCAGGACCCGATCCGCACCGTCCGCGGCGCCGGCTACGCGCTCGACGATCGCTTCGCGAAGGCGGAGCAGACGTAAGGTTTGCTCGCGATAAGCCAACAAAAAAGCGCGCCGGCCAGCGCGCTTTTCTTTGTCTCAATGTCGCCTGAGGCCGTGCTCAGCGCGGGCCCGGCTTTGCCGGGGCGCGACGGCGATCCGCCGCCGGCTGATACGCCACGCGCGAGTGCTGGGCGCAGTAGGGCAGGCCGGACAGCGCCTTGCCGCCGCAGAAGAAGAAATCCGGGCTCGAGGGATCGCCGACCGGCCAGTGGCAGGTCGCCTCGTTCAGCTCGAGCAGCGACAGCCGCTGGCTCATCGGCACCACGTTGTCGTAGGTGACCGGTTCAGCCTCCACCTCGACCTCGAAGGCCTGTGCCAGCGCGGTGTTGCCGCGCGCGATGGGGCGGGTCACCCGCATCAAGTGCTGCGCGGGACGCGCCTTGCGCGGCCGGGGCGCTGCCGATGAAGGGCTCTTGGCGCGGCCGGACAGACCGAGCCTGTGCACTTTGCCGATCACGGCATTGCGGGTCACATTGCCGAGCTCAGCTGCGATCTGGCTGGCCGAAAGTCCGGCCTCCCAGAGCTTTTTCAGCTGCTCGACGCGATCGTCGGACCAGGTCAAAACCGTCATTGCACCCTTTCCCTCGCTACGCGCCAGCCATCCTGGGGCCTCGCAGCGATTGCCTAAGCCTTCAAAAACCCGTGCCGCCAGAATCCCTTAAGGCTCGCCGGGCGCGTGACTGACGCCCGAACGCTTACGCCGGTACATGAGGACTCTTGAGATCAGAACCGCTGCACGAGATGTCGTATCTGACAATCCAAACGCTACAATATGGCGTGACTCCCGCGCAAGAGTCCGCCGACTCGCTTCCACATGTTCCGTGGTGAAAACCCGCAAAATCGGCACCGCAAGACTACGGATTCAGCGTTTCCCGAGGCTTTCCGGGCGGCATTGACACCCGTCTTGCCAAGCATAAGATAGTCCCGCGTGCCGCCCTTAAAAGGCGGCACGTTTCGTTTTCCGGGCCGGTCGATGGTGCGTTGCGCAATGCACGCGTCACACCGTCCTCAACATTCAAGTGACATCATGACTAACAGCGCAGCGCCGCATTTGCTCCCCGTTTTCGCCAGAGCCGACCTCGGCTTCGAGCGCGGCGAAGGCTGCTGGCTGATCGCGACCAATGGCGATCGCTATCTCGATTTCACCTCGGGCGTGGCTGTGAATGCGCTCGGCCATTGCCACCCGCATCTGATCAAGGCGCTGCAGGAGCAGGCGACGAAGCTCTGGCACATGTCGAACCTGTTCCAGAGCCCGGATGGCGAGAAGCTCGCCAACCGGCTTTGCAACGAGAGCTTTGCGGACTTCGTGTTCTTCTGCAATTCGGGCGCCGAAGCGCTGGAGGGTGTGATCAAGCTGGTCCGCCATCATCACTTCTCCAAGGGGCATCCGGAACGTTATCGCATCATCACCTTCGAAGGCGCCTTCCACGGCCGCACCCTGGCAACGCTCGCCGCGACTGGCTCTGCAAAATATCTCGAAGGCTTCGGCCCGCCCATGGAAGGCTTCGACCAGGTGCCGCACGGCGATATCGAGGCCGTCAAGAAGGCGATCGGCCCGCACACCGCCGGCATCCTGATCGAGCCGATCCAGGGCGAGGGCGGCGTGCGCTCGGCAACGCCGACCTTCCTCAAGGCGTTGCGCCAGCTTTGCGACGAGAAGGGCCTGCTGCTCGCCTTCGACGAGGTGCAGACCGGCATGGGCCGCGCCGGCGATCTGTTCGCCTATCGGCGCACCGGCGTCACACCTGACGTGATGTCGCTGGCGAAGGCGCTCGGCGGCGGCTTCCCGATCGGCGCTGTGCTGGCGACCGCGGATGCGGCGGCCGGCATGGGGCCCGGCTCGCACGGCTCGACCTTCGGCGGCAATCCGCTGGCGATCTCCGCGGCCAATGCGGTGCTCGACGTCATGCTCAAGCCCGGCTTCTTCGACCACGTGCAGAAGATGTCGCTGCTGCTGAAGCAGAAGCTCGCCTCCGTGATCGACCGTCATGGCGATGTCGTCAGCGAAGTGCGCGGCGAGGGCCTCCTGATCGGCATCAAGGCCGTGGTGCCCTCCGGCGATCTCGTCGCGGCACTGCGCAATGAAAAACTGCTCACGGTGGGTGCCGGCGACAATGTCGTGCGTTTCCTGCCGCCGCTGATCGTGACCGAAGCCGAGATCGAGGACAGCGTCGGGCGGCTCGAGCGCGCCTGCGCCGCAATCTCGTCCAGCCAGACCAAGCGGGCGGCAGGCTGATGAGCAAGTCCCCGAAGCACTTCCTCGATATCAACGAGCTGCCGCTGTCGGAGCTCAAGACCATGCTCGCGGCGTCCTCCGCCATGAAGGCGAAGCAGAAGGCGCAGCAGCCGGTCAGGCCGCTCGAAGGCAAGACGCTGGCGATGATTTTCGAGCGCCCGTCGACCCGGACACGCGTGTCGTTCGACGTCGCGATGCGTCAGCTCGGCGGCGAGCCCATCATGCTCACCGGTGCCGAGATGCAGCTCGGCCGCGGCGAGACCATCGCCGACACCGCGCGCGTGCTGTCGCGCTATGTCGATGCCATCATGATCCGTATCCTCAACCACGATGCGCTGCTGGAGCTTGCGGCCAACGCCACCGTGCCCGTCATCAACGGCCTGACGCGGCGCTCGCATCCCTGTCAGGTGATGGCCGACCTCATGACCTATGAGGAGCATCGCGGCCCGATCGAGGGCAAGACGGTGGCCTGGACCGGCGACGACAACAACGTGCTGGCGTCCTGGGCTCACGCAGCCGAGCGCTTCAAGTTCCAGCTCAACGTCGCAACGCCGCCGGAGCTCGCGCCGAAAAAAGCGATGCGCGACTTTATCAAGGCGACCGGCGCGCCGATCATGCTCGGCACCGACCCGGAAGCCGCCGTGCGCGGCGCCGACTGTGTCGTCACCGACACCTGGGTTTCGATGGGCGACAAGGAAGGCGAGCATCGTCACAACGTGCTCAAGCCCTATCAGGTCAACGGCAAGCTGATGTCGCTGGCCAAGCCCGATGCGCTGTTCATGCACTGCCTGCCCGCCCATCGCGGCGAGGAGGTCACCGATGACGTGATCGACGGTCCGCAATCGGTCGTGTTCGACGAGGCCGAAAATCGCCTGCACGCGCAGAAGGGCATTCTGGCCTGGTGCTTTGACGCGGTGAAGTAAGGGCGCACGAAGCCCGGCCGCGGCCTCACACACAACTGTCGTCCCGGACAAGCGCGCCTAAAGCGCGCGCAGATCCGGGACCCATAACCACAGGAAGTCGTTTGGCGAGGACTCGGAGTTGTCATCGCTGGCTGCAACGTAGTCCTGTGGTTATGGGTCCCGGATCTGCGCTTCGCTACGCTACGCTTGTCCGGGACGACAGCAGGCTTGAGACGGCTTGATACAGTCCAATTCGCATCCGGAACACGCCACCCAGCGCCCCTTCCAATTCCCACCCTCCGACCCCAGATAACGCCCCATGGTTTCCCAATCCCCTCAGATGAAAGCCGGCCCCGAAGGCCCGGTTCGCGCGCCATCAGCGGTTCCGATCGATGACGCCGTGTTGCCCTACGAGGTCGATGCGCTCGACGTGCGCGGGCGCCTCGTGCGGCTTGGCCCGGCGCTCGACGAGATCCTGACCAAGCACGATTATCCGGCGCCGGTCGGCAAGCTGCTCGGCGAGGCCATCGTGCTGACGACGCTGCTCGGCTCGGCGCTGAAATTCGAGGGGCGCTTCATCCTGCAGGCCCAGACCGACGGCCCGGTGTCGTTCCTGGTCGTCGACTACATGGCGCCGGATCGCCTGCGGGCCTATGCGCGCTTCGATGCCGCGCGTCTCGGCGATACCAGGGATTCCGGCACGCTGCTCGGCCGCGGTCATCTCGCCATGACCATCGACCAGGGCCCCGACATGAGCCGCTACCAGGGTCTGGTCGCGCTCGACGGCGGCAGCCTCGAAGACGCCGCCCACGAATATTTCCTGCGCTCCGAGCAGATCCCGACGCGCGTGCGCCTCGCGGTCGGCGAGGAATGGCGCTCCAACGACGGCGGCAAGCATCGCTGGCGCGCCGGCGGCATGCTGATGCAGTTTCTGCCGAAGGCGGCGGAGCGCGCGCGGCAGGCCGATCTGCATCCCGGCGATGCCCCCGATGGCGTCGAGGTGCACAGCGTTGCCGAAGACGACGCCTGGGTCGAGGCACGCTCGCTGATCGAGACCGTCGAGGACGTCGAGCTGATCGATCCCGAGCTCTCCGGCGAGCGGCTGGTGTTCCGCCTGTTTCACGAGCGCGGCGTGCGCGTGTTCAATCCGATGGTCCTCAAGGCGCAATGCTCCTGCTCGCGCGATGCGGTCGCCTCGATGCTGAAGAGCTTCTCGCCCGACGACCGCGCCGCCATGGTCAAGGACGACAAGGTCGTCGTCACCTGCGAGTTCTGTAGCTCGGTGTACGATTTCACGCCGGACGAGGCCGGCGTGGAGGACGCGTAGCGAGCTCTCGTAGAGTGGGCAAAGGCGCACTTGCGCCGTGCCCGCGATCTCTCGATGACGACCAAAAACGTGGGCACGCTTCGCTTTGCCCACCCTACGGCAGCTTGCTGTGTCGCCCTCTGTCAATCCGCCTTGCTAAAAATATTCCACTTTACCGAAATTCGGTTTTGTCGTATCTATCGCCCATCCCGGCTCATCCAAGAGGGGCGATCATGTGTCGTCACTATCGCGAGCCGGGCTTGCGGTGGACGCGGCAGCGTCGGCACGAGAGGCGCGGGCAGGGCGGGTAGTCCCTGTGAGCCCGAGGCTTCGTGCGGATGAGCGGCGCTGTCAGGTTCGTCTCGTCTGTAAGTTTCCGGCTTCGTCGACGGGGCCGGAAAAACTGCGGCGAAATGGCGGGCCGTGCGTACGGCAAAACCGTGTGGTCCTGGCCGTCGTTGCTACGGTCAAGCTTCCGCGGAGGTGCGAGCGAGCCCAACCGGGCAGACTGCATCATCCAAATTCGCGGGGCGAGGGAGGCCAGAAGGAATGGTCGGCTCCCGGGAGATCACGGCATAAGCCGTCCAGCCACCGCGCAGGGAAGGCCGAGTGATCGGCACCACCTGTATGCTGCTGTGCGGTTCTTTCTGCGTGTGCTTTTCGCGCAGCGGACCGCGGGTGCGAGCCAGCACCCGGCCTTCCCTGCGCCCTCTTGGATTAGAGGGTGGAGCGATCAAGCAAAGCTCGGGCGATTCAAGCCGCGAGGCTGCGAAGGCGTGTCTGCAAATTGGCTGTCGTAGGATGGGTAGAGCGAAGCGAAACCCATCATGCTTCCGCGAGGATGAGGGACGATGGGTTTCGCTTCGCTCTACCCATCCTACTTTGCTGCTTGCCAAGCGCCCCAATATCGTAGGGTGGGCAAAGCGAAAGCGTGCCCACGATTTGTCTCCGAATTCGCGAAAAATGGTGGGCACGGCGCGTTGCGCCTTTGCCCACCCTACGGCAGCTGCGCAAGGAGCGTCGCTCCTAATTCAACACCCTCTTATTGTCCGGGCTGTCCAGCGAAAACGCCGGCACGTCGATCTCGAAGCGCTCGCCGCTTTCGGTGACCATCTGGTAGCGGCCGGTCATGAAGCCGGAGGCGGTCGAGAGCGGGACGCCGGAGGTGTATTCGAAGCGCTCGCCGGGGGCCAGGATCGGCTGCTCGCCGACCACGCCCTCGCCCTTCACCTCCTGCTGGCGCCCGGAGGCGTCGGTGATGATCCAGTGCCGCGCCTTGAGCTGCACGGTCTCCTCGCCCGAATTGACGATGACGATGGTGTAGGACCAGAAGTAACGGGAGCGGTCGGCCGACGACTGCTCCGGAACAAAGTTCGGCTCGACGGTCACTTCGATCTGGCGGGTCACGGCGCGGTACATGGTTGCTATCATACCGAAATCGGGCGCTGGAACCAAACGCCGGAGGCGGCTTTGGCGACATCGTCCCGCCAGAATTCAAAGGGAATGACACCCGGACGTGATCCGGCCGCTTTGCGAGATGACGACCGGACCGGTACACTCCTCAACGTCGCGATTTGCGGAAGGGTTTTTAGGCCCCGATGACCATTGCCGACCATGTGACGGGATCGACGATCGCGGGAACCGCCAAGCCTGCAGACGCCAAGCCTGCAGACAGCATGGCTGTGGACAGCAAGCCCGCGGGGGCGAAGCCGCGCGCGACCGCGCCGGCCATCACGCTGCCCGCCATCGGCGAGCGCGAGCTCCGGCTCGACCTGTTCCGCGGGCTGGCGCTGTGGCTGATCTTCATCGACCATCTGCCGCCGAGTCTGCTGACCTGGTTCACGATCCGCAATTACGGCTTCAGCGACGCCACCGAGATCTTCATCTTCATCTCCGGCTACACCGCCGCCTTCGTCTACGGAAGGGCGATGCTGGAGAGCGGCGTCGTCATCGCCACCGCGCGCATCCTGCGCCGGGTCTGGCAGATCTACGTCGCCCACGTCTTCCTGTTCACGATCTTCCTCGCCGAAATCTCCTATGTGGCGACCCGGTTCGAGAACCCGCTCTACACCGAAGAGATGGGTATCATGGATTTCCTCAAGCAGCCCGACGTCACCATCGTGCAGGCGCTGCTGCTGCGTTTCCGCCCCGTCAACATGGACGTGCTGCCGCTCTACATCGTGCTGATGCTGGCGCTGCCGCTGATCCTGTGGTCGATGAAATGGCGCCCCGACGTCACGCTCGGCCTCTCGGTCGTGCTCTACGCGGTCACCTGGGAGTACGATCTCTACTTCTCCGCCTATCCGAACGGCTTCTGGGCCTTCAATCCGTTGGCCTGGCAATTGCTGTTCGTCTTCGGGGCATGGTGCGCGCTCGGAGGTGCGCGACGGATGTCGCGTATCCTGGCTTCGCCGGTGACGATGTGGATCGCGATCGCCTATCTCGCCGCGGCGTTCTACGTGACGCTGACCTGGTACGTGCCGCAGCTCTCCCAATTCATGCCGAAGCGGGTCGAGCAGTGGATGTATCCGATCGACAAGACCGATCTCGACGTGCTGCGCTTCACGCATTTCCTGGCGCTGGCCGCGCTCACCGTCCGCTTCCTACCCCGGGATTGGCCGGGCTTGAAATCGCGCTGGTTGCGACCATTGATTCTATGTGGCCAGCATTCTCTCGAGATCTTCTGCCTCGGCGTCTTTCTGGCCTTCGCCGGGCATTTCATTCTCGCCGAAGTCTCCGGCGGCGCAGCCATGCATGCGCTGATTAGTCTCTCCGGGGTCCTGATCATGTGGGGCGTGGCCTGGGTGATTTCGTGGTACAAACGCGTGGCTGACAAGAGCGGTGCGAAAACCAAAAACGCCGTCGGCAACGCCGATCTGGCGGGAGGGGGCTGATGAAGGCGAAGGTTCTCCTGAGCCTGGTCCTGCTATGCGGTAGCCTCGCCGCGCCTGTGGCGCGCGCGGGCGATGCCGCGCCTGCCGGTGCGCCCGCGGCGTGCGAATTGCCGTCTTATCTGCTTACCAGCGAAAGCCAGCTTCCTAAGGTCGCCGAGGCCGTCAAGGCTGGCAAGCCGCTCGAAATCCTGGTCGTCGGCAGCCGCTCGACCACGATTCCGTCCTCGGAGGGCAGCTCCTATCCGGCGCGCATGGAAGCGGTTCTGAAGGAAAAGCTGCCACCGTCAGAAGCGGTGCACGTCTCCGTAGAAATACAGAGCAAGAGAACGGCGGAGGAGGCCGCCTCGACCTTCGTTAAGCTGGTGGAAGCAAAGACGCCTACTTTGGTCATCTGGCAGACCGGGACCGTGGATGCTATCCGATCCATCGATCCCGACGAATTTCGGAGCGCGGTGACCGACGGGGTTGTTGCGCTGCAAAAGGCAGGGGCCGACGTCGTCTTGATGAATTTGCAGTACAGCCCGCGCACCGAAACCATGATCTCGGCGCAGCCTTTTCTCGATAATATGCGCGTGGTGGCGCAGGAGCACGACATCCCGCTGTTCGATCGCTTCACGATCATGCGGCAGTGGAATGATCAGGGTCAGTTCGACCTGTTCAGTCCGTCCCGCGGGCCCGAACTGGCGAAGCAGGTTCATGATTGCCTTGGCCGGGCGTTGGCACAGTTCGTGATCGACGCAGCCCATCTGGAGCCGGCCCAGCAGCAAAATTGAGGTCTAGCGTTAATGAGTTCTCTCCGCCCTTTTTGCCTGACGGCATGGCTGGCCGCACCTGCAGCAGCAGTGCTGTTGTTGCTGGCGCCAGCCTCGCATGCGCAGACCCAAGCCGCGCAGGCGACACAAGCACCGGCGCAGTCGGCTGATCCCGCTCCCGCTTCGCCGTCCCAGACCACCGTTGCCGTGACCTCGCCCGAGCAGCGCGGCATCACGGCGCGCGCCATCGACAAGGTGAAGCAGGTCGCCAAATCCGCCGGCGACGTCTTCAACCGCGTGCCCTGCCTGCCGTCAAAGGGCGGCTCGAAGGCGATGGGCTCGCTGCCGCATGTTGCAAGCAAGCTCGTGGCCGGCCAGCCCGTCCTCATCGTCGCGTTCGGCTCGTCGTCGACCGCAGGATTCGGCGCGAGCTCGCCGGAATTCAATTATCCGAACCGTCTTGCTGCCCAGCTGCGCCGCCACTATCCGACCGCCGACATCACCGTCGTCAATGCCGGCGTCGGCGGCGAGGATGCGCCCGAGATGATGAAGCGCCTCCAGACGCAGGTGATCGACGTGCATCCGGATCTCGTGATCTGGCAGGTCGGCACCAACGCTGTGCTGCGCAACCTCGATCCCGGCGACACCGCCAAACTGGTCGAGGACGGCATCAGCCGCATCCAGGCCGCCGGCGGCGCCGACATCGTGCTGGTCGATCCGCAATATTCGCCGGCCGTCAACCAGCGCGGCGAAAGCGCCGGCAAGATGGTGAAGCTGCTGGGCAAGGTCGCCGAGCTGCGTCACGTCGGCATCTTCCCGCGCTTCGAGGTGATGCGCGACTGGCACGAGAACCAGTCGATTCCGGTCGAGAGCTTCGTCATCGCCGACGGCCTGCACATGAACGATTGGGGCTATGCCTGCTTCGCCCAGCTGCTCGGCGACGACATCATCCGCTCGGTGGGGCAGATCAAGCTGGGCGTGAACGTGCCCGCGGACGTAAGAACGTATCGGCCGATGTAGCTTGCTTCACCCTCCCCTGGAGGGGGAGGGTCGATCGCGCGAAGCGCGAGCGGGGTGGGGTGATCTCTCCACTCGGGCACTGTTGGATGTGGGAAGACCGTCACCCCACCCCGCTACGCATTCCGCTTCGCTGCATGCGTAGCAACCCTCCCCCTCCAGGGGAGGGTAAGAACCTCACGCCTTCTCCAGCGCCGCGGTCAGATCCTCGATCAGATCATCGGCATGCTCCAGCCCCGCGGAGAAGCGGATAAAACCTTCGCTGATGCCGAGCGCGGCGCGGTCCTCCGGCTTCAGGCGCTGATGCGTCGTGGTCGCCGGATGCGTGACGAGGCTCTTGGCGTCGCCGAGATTGTTGGAGATCTTCGCCAGTTTCAATTCGTTGAGCACACGGAACGCCGCGGCCTTTCCGCCCTTCACCTCGAAGCCGACCAGCGTCGAGCCGCCGCGCATCTGCTTTTTCACCAATGCTGCCTGCGGATGATCGGCGCGGCCCGGGAAAACCAGTCGCGAGATCTTCGGATGGCTCGCCAGCACGTCGGCGATGCGCGCGGCCGTATCGGTCTGCGCGCGCACGCGCACGCCCAGCGTCTCCAGGCCCTTGAGCAGGACCCAGGCGTTGAACGGCGAGATCGACGGGCCGGTCTGGCGCATGAAATTGTGGATGTGCTCGGCGATGAAGGCTTCCGACGACAGGATGATGCCGCCGAGGCAGCGGCCCTGGCCGTCGATATGCTTGGTCGCGGAATAGACCACGACGTCGGCCCCGAGCGCCAGCGGGCTCTGCCAGATCGGTGTTGCGAACACGTTGTCGACGACGAGCCGCGCGCCGCCCTTGTGCGCGATCTCGGCAATCCCTGGGATGTCGAGCACATCCAGCGTCGGATTGGTCGGGCTCTCCAGGAAGAGCGTCTTGGTGTTCGGCCTCACGGCGCGCTGCCATTGGTCGAGGTCGAGCCCGTCCACCAGCGTGGTCTCGATGCCGTAGCGCGGCAGCAGGTCCTGGATGACGTAAAGGCACGAGCCGAACAGGGCGCGGGAAGCCACCACGTGGTCGCCGGCCCTAAGCGGCGCCAGGATCGCAGTCGTCACCGCGGCCATGCCGGTCGCCGCCGAGCGGGCGGCTTCGGCGCCTTCGAGCTCGATCATGCGGCGCTCGAACATCGCGATGGTGGGATTGGAGTAGCGCGAATAGATGAAGCCCGGATCCTCGCCCTTGAACCGCGCCTCGCATTGCTCGGCAGTGTCGTAGACGTAGCCCTGGGTCAGGAACAGCGCCTCCGACGTCTCGCCATATTGCGAGCGCAGGGTGCCGGAATGGACCAGGCGGGTTTCGGGACGATAGTTGGTGGTCGACTTCGACATAGGTACCTCCGACATGACCGTCTCGTCGAAAACGGTCACAAAAAAACCGGCCTGGATATCTCCACGGGCCGGGATCACAGAGGTCCCCGGCCTGTTTAGCGACTTATTTAACGTGGCTGCAAGCCGGCCGGCTCAAATCACCACGGGATAAGTGATGCTCATATTCCGCAATGCCCTTTCCGTCAAGGCGTCCATCGGATAGCCGTAAAAGACTTGTATTTCCGGCATGTCCGGATGCATCTGCCCCCTGAAGAGGACCCCCGGTTGACGTTCACGGTTGCGCCCGACGCCAATGGTATCCTGCCCGACCGCATGATCGCGGCGATGGCGAAGGCCGGGCTCATCCTGCCCGCCTATGACTTCGTCGAGAGCCAGATCCAGCCGGCGAGCCTCGATCTGCGTCTCGGCGACATCGCTTATCGCGTCCGCGCCAGCTTCCTGCCCGGTCCCGGCGCCACCGTCGCCGAGCGCATCGACGAATTGAAGCTGCACGAATTCAGCCTCGCCGATGGGGCGGTGCTGGAGACCAACTGCGTCTACATCGTGCCGCTGCTGGAGAGCCTCGCGCTGCCGCCGGAGATCGTCGCGGCCGCGAATCCGAAGAGCTCCACCGGCCGGCTCGACGTCTTCACCCGCGTCATCGCCGATGGCACCCGCCGCTTCGACATGATCGGCGCCGGCTATCACGGCCCGCTCTATGCCGAGATCAGCCCGAAGACGTTTCCGGTGCTGGTTAGCGAGGGCTCGCGTCTGTCGCAGGTGCGCTTCCGCACCGGTGACGCCATCCTCAATGCCGACGAGCTCGACGGCTTGCATGCCGCCGAGCGCCTCGTCGACATCGACGATGCTGATCTCTCGGGTGGCGTCGCCGTCTCCGTCGATCTCTCCGGCGAGAAGGCAAACGGCTTCGTCGGCTACCGCGCCAAGCGCCACACCGGTGTCGTCGACGTCGATCGCCGCTCCGGCTATTCCGTCGAGGACTTCTGGGAGCCGATCTCGGCTCGTCCCGACGGCAGCCTGATCCTCGATCCCGGTGAGTTCTACATCCTGGCGTCGAAGGAAGCCGTGCAGGTGCCGCCCGACTATGCCGCGGAGATGGTGCCGTTCGATCCGCTGGTCGGCGAATTCCGCGTGCATTATGCCGGATTCTTCGATCCCGGCTTCGGCTATGCAGGCGCGGGCGGAAAAGGCGCGCGCGCCGTGCTGGAAGTGCGGTCGCGCGAAGTGCCGTTCATCCTCGAGCACGGCCAGATCGTCGGCCGCCTCGTCTACGAGAAGATGCTGGCCCGTCCCGACGCGATGTACGGCCAACGCATCGGCTCGAACTATCAGGCCCAGGGCCTCAAACTATCGAAGCATTTTCGGGTGTAGCTGCCCATTTTACTGTCATGCCCCGGCTTGACCGGGGCATCCAGTACGCCGCGGCCTGTCGGCTCTATAGTGATCGCCTCTGGAATACTGGATCGCCCGATCCTCGTGCGCAATTGCGCACTGGTCGGGCGATGACACCGGTGTGTCAGGATGCGAAGCGAAATTCGGGCTACATGCAAGGTGGTGACATGAGCAACCAATCCGAACTCGACGCAAAGATCGTCGAAGACGTCGCGGATGCGCTGATCTATTCGGATCGCTCCGGCACGATCATGCGGTGGAACCGTGCAGCGGCGGCGCTGTTCGGCTTCTCCGCTGCGGAAGCGCTCGGCCAGAATCTCGATCTGATCATTCCCGAACACCTGCGCGCCGCGCACTGGAAGGGCTTTGAAGCTGCGCTGGCCAGCGGCAAGCATGAAGCTTGCGGGCAGGCCGACACTGACCCGCGCGCTGCATAAGAGCGGGCGCAAGCTCTACATCGAGATGACCTTTGCGTTGGTGCGGGATTCCGGCGGCAACGTCTTGGGATCGGTGGCGATGGCGCGCGATGTCACCGACCGGGTCGAGCGAGAGCGCGCGGCCAAGACGCCACCGCAAACTTCGTGATGCGGAATTGGCGGGTGGCCACGCAGGGCGCTCTGCACGGGCGTCATGTTGCCTGCCGGAAGGTGCGGTGACACACTCGATCGCAACAACGATCGGGAGCGAAACGAATGACCGCCGCAGCTGACGCCGCGCAGGAAGCCCAATGGAAGCGCTGGCGTGCAGTCGCCGACCTCTACCACGCCTATTTCACCGGCCTCATCCTCACCGTCGTCACGCGGCGCGGCACTGCGGATGCAGCGGAGTTCGTCTTCCGCGTGTTCCGCCGCCAGCAGCAGGAGCGCTTCCTGCCCGGGCTTAGGAAGCTGGGGATCGATCATCTGCCGCCGGCGGTGGCGGCCGCGCAATATCACTATCTCTCGAACTGGATCGGCGGCGTGCATGTCGAATACATGTATGAGAGCGACGCCAAGGCCTGGATCCGCTATCCGCCGCCGCGCTGGATCTGGAAGGGCACCGCGATCTGCGGCGTGCCGGGCGAGGTCTCGCGCGCGATGCTGCGGGGATGGCACTCCAATAACGGCGTTGCGCTCGGCGATCTCAGGCTCGGCTTCGTCTGCACCAAGCAGAGCGTCGACGGGCAGGACGGGCTGGAAGGCTACTACCACCAGTACGATCATCCGCTCGAGCTGGACCAGCGGCTCGTGTTCGCGCGCCACCTCGAAGCGCCGCTGTTCGACGCGAAGACTGCGCCGGCTCTGCCGGTTGCGAGCTGGCCGAAACCGCGCCTCGAAAAAGCCTATCGCAACTATGCGATGGAGTATGTGCGCACGGCGGCGCCCGTGATGGTGCAGTTGTTCGGCCCGGAAGACGCCGGCTATCTGCTGCACCTCACCGGCAAGTTGATCGGGATGCAATATTTCGACGAAGTCGCCGCCGCGCTGGCGATGAGCCGCGGCGGGGCAAGCGAATTCGCGTCGTTCCTGAACGCGCTGTTCGCGGCGCAGGATGACACGGCCGAGACCTCGCGATCCGAAGGCTCCTTCGAAATCCGCCAGCAGAGCTGGAAGCTGATGGACGACGTCGCCGATTATCACCCCGCCTGCGCCAAGGTGCTGGAGGGCTTGTTCGAGGGGCTAGCTGCGGGATGCGGGCGGCATATCGGCGTGCGCATGCGCGCCGCCGCTGGCGGCCGTCCGCCGCTGGTTTGGGCCGTGGAATAGGCGATGGCGCCGCCGCGCGCTTCTCCTCTCCCCGCAAGCGGGGAGAGGAGAACAACAGCCGCAATTTCACGGGCTGAAATGCGCTGCCGCAGGGCACGCCTGCAGCTAGCGCAGGAGGAATCGCTGCGGGCCGTGCTAACAAGCCTCTCGCCGCGCCTTCTGCGCGAAGAAAATAATTGGCACACCTACGCATTGCCGCGCCGCAAATGGCGCCCCGTGCCCCGGAGAGGACATGTCCGACATCGCCGAAATCCCGGTCGATGAGCAAGAGCGTCCGCTGCCGCCGCCCCCGCCGCCGGTGCGAAGCGCGCTGACGGACGGGCCGATTCTGCGCACGCTGCTCTCCCTCGCCTGGCCCAACGTGATCGCGCTCTCGGCCGGCACCTGCACGGTGATCGCGGAGACCTCCTATATCGGCCGGCTCGGCGTCGAGGCGCTGGCGGCGATGGCGCTGGTGTTTCCGACAATCATTCTGACCATGACGATGTCGGGCGGCGCCATGGGTGGTGCGGTGGCTTCCGCCATTGCCCGCGCGCTCGGCGCCGGCGATCGCGAACGCGCCGGTACGCTCGCCGCGCATGCGATCCTGATCGGCATCAGCTTCGGCCTCGTCTTCATGCTGGGCATGCTGATCTTCGGGCCCCGGGTGCTGGAAATGCTCGGCGGCCGCGGCGATGTGCTGACGCATGCGATCGCCTACACGCAGGTATTTTTCGGCGGCGCCGTGCTGCCCTGGCTGCTCAACACCATGGCCGGCGTGCTGCGTGGCACCGGCAACATGAAGCTGCCGTCGTTCCTGATCCTCAACTCGGCGGCCTGGCAGATCGTGCTCGGCGGCACGCTGGGCCTCGGGCTCGGGCCGGTGCCGCAGTTCGGCATGCGCGGCGTCGCGGCCGGCGCGCTGATCGCCTATTCCATGAACATCTGCATCATGGGCTGGTACCTGTTCTCCGGCCGCGCCCGGGTTACACCGAAGCTGCGTGGCCTGCGCATTCAGTGGGCGATGTTTTTCGACATCCTGAAGGTCGGCGCGATCGCCTGCTTCTCGCCGCTGCAATCGGTGCTGACGATCTCGATCTTCACCCACATGCTGGCGAAGTTCGGCACCACGATCCTCGCCGGCTACGGCATCGGAGCGCGGCTCGAATTTTTGCTGACCTCGATCGCATTCTCGTTCGGCATCGCCTGCGTACCGATGGTGGGGATGGCGATCGGCGCAGGCAACATCGCGCGCGCCCGGCGCGTCGCCTGGATCGCCAGTGCTGCCGCCTTCGTGGCCGTCGGGGCGCCGGCGTGCGTCGTTGCGATGTTCCCCGATCTCTGGATCAACATCTTCACCGACAGCGCGGCCGTGCGCGCGGCGAGCCATCAATATCTCTCGACGGTCGGACCGTTCTACGCATTCTTCGGCATTGCCACGACGATGTATTTCTCCTCGCAAGGTGCGGCCAAGGTGATCGGGCCGGTGCTGGCGCAGACGGCGCGGCTGATCTACATCTCGGCGGCCGGCTGGTGGCTGTCGACACACGGGGCCACCGCGCAGAGCTTTTTCTGGCTGGCCGCAAGCTCGATGGTCGTGCTCGGCCTGCTCTCGTTCTCCAGCGTGGTGCTGACGCGCTGGGGACCGCGCGCGAGCAAGGCTGCGATCAGGCCGGCTCTATCGGGCGCCGCCGATTAGCGATGCCTGTGGCGGCGATGACCGCCGCCGCCGACATTGGCGAGCCGCATCAGTTGCGGAATCATCGCCATCATGTCGCCTCCACCGGAGCCGCCGATCATGCCCATGATGTCGCCGCCACCAACGCCGCCATAACCGCCCGGCATGGTACCGCCACCCATCGGGGTGTAGCCGCCGTAATTGGGTGCGCCAAAGCCGCCGCCGAGGCCACCGCCCATCATGCCACCAAGCCCTCCGCCGCCATTCTCCATCATGCGGCTCATCATCGGGCCCATGGTCTGCATCATCATGGCGAAGCGGCGCTTGCCCATCTTCGCCTTCATCATCTCCAGCATCGGGGCCATCTGGGTCATCATGTCCTCGCCGCCGGCACCTCCGCCGCCGAGGAATTGCGCCTTCGCCGGCGAGCTCGCGACTGAAAACAGCAGCAGCACGGCGGCCGCCTGGCAGATCACCTTGTCCGCACCTCTCATGGCATGCTCCTCGCGTGCGTGGCGCCGCCGGGAGAGCGGAGCCAACCGGACGCACGCCGCGATGGTTACGGCTGGCGAGGGCGGTGCTCTGTGAGAAAACTCACAGAGCAGCGTGGACCGCCGCTAGGCTGCAGCGGGCGGAAACGCTTTATGTATCGCAACGACGGCGTCCTTGGTCTGGCCCTGGACATAGGCTGCAAGCTCGTTCGGCAGCATGTCGATGATCCACACCAAGCGGCTTCTCCGCTCGCCGTCGGCGATCACCTGCACCGAGGCGCTGTAATGCTTCAGCCGCTCGTTGTTGATGGCATAGACGAGGCGCTGCCGCGCGTCGTCGCAATCGATCAGCACTTCACGCGCTACCGAACCGTTGGCGAAGGTGACGATACGCGCATCGCCGTCGAGCGTGCAGGCGGTGACGAATCCGGGTGCCAGCCGTTCATGCAGCGCGCCGAAATCGCGCACCGCATCCCAGACGTCGCGCGCCGGGACGTTGATGGAGATGTCGTTGTGGATGGAGGCCATGGGATTCCCATTGTTGGAGTCATTCCGGGGCGCGCGGAGCGCGAACTATGGTGCGCAATTGCGCACCTGAGAATCTCGAGATTCCGGGTCTGGTGCTTCGCACCATCCCGGAATGACGGCGTATGTGGCACCTCAGGTCGCGCCTCACACACAAACCGCCTCGACATTGTTGCCATCAGGGTCGATCAGGAACGCCGCGTAATAGGTCGGGCTGTAATCCTTGCGCGGCCCGGCGCCGCCATTGTCGCGGCCGCCGCTCTTCAGGCCTTCGCTGTGGAACGCCTTGATCGCGTCATGATTTCCGGCGCGGAACGCGATGTGCGCACCGTCGGCCTTGCGGCCCTTGTTCAGGTGCAGCCACAGCGCCGGCTCGCCCTTTGGCCCGAAACCGGCATAGCCGTCGCCGCTGGAGCACAGGACGTAACCGAGCGGCGCCAGCACCGCGGCGTAGAAGCGCGTCGCGGCGTCGAGATCGGCAACGCGAAGCCCGATGTGGTCGTACATGATCGTCTCCATCTGCAAAGCGCGCCGAAAATGGCGCGCGCCGGAGACGACCCTAGTCGGGATGAGGTGGGCGGCTCTTGGAGAATCTTGCGCTCGGCAGCCGGCTAATTCGCCGGCACCTCCGACTGCCACCGGATCACCCGTTTCAGGTGATAGACGTGAACCCACATGTTCGTTCCGATCACGCTGACTGTTGCAACGATCAGGGCCGTGAGCTTCTGCGGGTCATGAAGGGCGAGCACGAGCAGGAACGCGGAGAGGGCCGCCGTGACGCCGAAGCTGAACCAGAGTCCGATGAGGCGTGGTGCAAACCAGGCCGGCTGACCGTCGGTGCCCCACTGCATCGGAATCCTGCGCGAGGTGATCTGGCGGCCATAATAGACGGCACAGCCGGCGATGAAGGCAAGACCGACGGCAAGCGCGATCAGTGTGGCCGCAATCACATCACTCGGGGCACTGTTCATCTGCCGGGTCGCCGCACTCAAAGAGCGTTGATTCGCTCTTTGGTTGTAGTATCGCGCGGCGTGCCGTAAGCCCAGTACGACGCGCCCGTCTGGTCAACAGACTATTACCCCACCATGCGGCCGACCTGTCTCAGTTGAGGACGAGGCGTTCGGCGAAGATGCTGCGCTCTCCCTTCGAGGCCTGGCGGAACTTGGTCGGCGATACGCCGGCAGCGCGGTGGAAGGTGCGGACGAAGTTGGAGAGATCGCCGAAGCCGACGTCATAGGCGAGATCGGTGACCGCGATGTCGTCATCGGTGAGCAGCCGTGCTGCGTGGCGCAGCCGCGAGCGCACCAGATATTGATGCGGGGTGACGCCGAGCACGCTCGAGAACAGCCGCAGGAAATGGAACGGGCTGAGGCCCGCCTGCTTTGCCATCTGTTCGAGATCGACCTCGGCATGCGAATTGTCGTCGATCCACAGCGCGGCCTCGACCGCGCGGCGGCGGTCGCGCGCGGAGGGCGTGGCCGGCTTGCGCGCCTTGCCGGAAACGACGTCGACAAAACGGCCGGCCAGGATCTGGCCGACCTCGTCGAGACCGATGTCGCTGTTGCCATCTGCCGCCGTCTGGGCGAGCTCGCCCAGCACCATCAATTCGGGCAGCGGCGGCGTGGCGCCGACGTGCCAGATCTCGCGTCGTCCGCCGAGGGCATCGACCATGTCCTCGCTGAGGAAGAACGACAGGCAGACGTCGCCGCTGACATGCTCATGTGTGCAGGTGTATTCCTCGCCGGGCGCGCCGACCAGCATCGAGCCCGCCACCAGGTCGAAGAAACCGGCGCGGCAATGGCAGCCGAAGCTGCCCGAGCGGACATAGGCGATGGAATGCCCGGTGCGGCATTCGGCAAACGGCGTATCGCCCGGTCCCGCGTCGCAGCGAAACTCGGAGACGGTCATCGATTGTGACGTCAGCAGTGTGTTCGCGTCCATGCCGCCTTATCTAGGCATGATCCGGACAAGTGTGTAGCGGTTGTCCGACAAGATCATGCCCAAAAATACAAAGCTAAGGTGCGGTCAAGATCGCGCCTTAGCTCGGCCTTGGTGGGGCAACGGGCAGCAGCACCTCGAACAGCGTCTTGCTGGCGACCGGATGGGCGCCCTCGAGCGCCAGCAGGCGCCGCTTGGAGATCACCCCGCCATAAGGCGAGAGCCGATCGGTGTAATTGCCGGCCTCCAGCATGCGGTGGCAGGGCACGATCAGCATGTAGGGATTCTTGGCGATCGCCTGTGCCACCGAATGTGCCGCGCCTGAAGCGCCCAGCGCCTTGGCGACCTCGTGATAGGTGCGCGTCTCCCCGCGCGGAATGGAGCAGGCGAACTCATAGACGCGGCGATTGAAGCCGGGCACCCCGCCGGCATCCAGGCCGACCTCGGAAAAATCGGGATCGTTGCCCTGCAGCAGGCTCACGATGCCCTCGATCGCAAGCTCGGCATTGTTGGAGGGGCGCTGCTCGCGCGCCTCGGGATGGATCGCAAAAATGCGGCGGCGGGTATCGATCTCCCGCGCCTCCGGCAATTGCACGGCCACCACGCCGGTGTCGCTCCAGATGATGCCGCAGCGCCCGATCGCCGTGTCGAATATCGTATAGCCACGCCCCACCATGCACACGCCCCACTCAGTGCACGTCTCTCCCCAGACAGGAGATCATAACACCGCCACAATCCGGCGCACCTGGAATCTTATCAGGACGTTAATAACCGGCCGGCTGGCTGCGCCAAACCGCTTGGCGGGAGGCGCCGTCTCGGCTAATCAGGACGGGCGCGCAAGCCGCGCATAAGCGGGCGTAGTTCAATGGTAGAACGGCAGCTTCCCAATCTTTTGTGAGGCCTCTCCACCGTTCCACATAGTGCCCACAAACCGCTTGTTTTACAGTGGCTTCCGCGAATCTCCTCTCATATACTTCGGCATGGTTATCCGCCTCAATCCACGTGAAAGGCGTGCCAAATCGTGCCAATTCTTGGGCTCACAGATCTCGCGGTTCAGTCACTGAAGCCCGGTCTGTACATGGACCGGAAGACGCCAGCGTTTGGCTTGCGCGTCGGCAAACGCCGAAAGACGTGGATCGTCCTCAAAGAGCCGAACCGCACCAAAATTCGGCTGGGCCACTATCCTGATCTGAAGCTCGCAGAAGCGCGCCGCCGTGCCTTTGTCGCTCTCGGCACTCCCGTCGGGGAGAAGGAAATCAGCATCGAGTTCGAACAAGCGAAGCTCGTCTTCATTGAGGAGAATTACAAAGGCAAAGCCAAGCGCACCAAATCTGAGACGCTTCGTCTCCTCAACCGTCTTCAGTTCAAGTGCACGCTCGCTGATCTTGATGACGCGGCGATTGAGCATGAACTAGGGAAGTTTGCCGACGCCCCCAGTGAACAGCTTCATGCATTCCGCGCGCTCCGGACAATGCTCCGGTGGTGCACGAGACCTCCACATCGCTACATCAAACGCAGTCCGCTCGAAGGTTATCCGGCTCCTGGTAGGGACAAAAAACGCAGCCGAATCCTGAACGACGACGAACTTAGAAAAATCTGGCGAGCATGCGAAGGCTTCTTCGGCGACATGATCCGCCTCATCATCTTGTGGGGATGCCGAAACGGCGAAATAGGAAGGCTGCAACGGACATGGCGAGAAGGGCGCGTACTCACCATTCCTGGTGAATTCACAAAGAATGGGCGCGCCCACGCAATCCCGATACTGCCGATGGCGCGTGCCATCCTCGACCGACAGGAAAAGATGGGCGACAATTGGCGAGACAAGAGCACCGATTACTTCTTCCCCGGTCACATCAAAGGCACCCACTTCAATGATGGATCGTGGGGAAAATTGAAGAAGGAGCTCGACAAGCGATCGGGTGTGACGGGATGGCAGGTGCGTGATCTTCGGCGTACATTCCGCTCCACGCTCGCCCGATTAGGGGTCTTCCGTGAGATTGCCGAGATCATGCTCAACCACGTGAGCGGTGGAGGCAAAACCGATCTGGATGAAATTTACGACAGGTACGACTATCTATCTGATAAGCGGGGGGCGCTCCAGAAACTCGAAGCTCACCTAAAAAGGGTAACGTCTCGCTAGGCGCCTACATCTCGCTCCATGGGCAGGCCGAGAGTTCAATCCTGTCTAGCAGCACCGGCTTTTTCCCGAAGACCAGTAGAACATTGAAGGTCTAGAGGTGACCGCGATGCTGCATCTATGGTTCTTCGAGCCAACGAGAAGAAAAGGCTCCGACAAATCGCCTTGCAAGTCGACACGGACCCAGGCTGGGTCGAAACTGGACCCCTCGACCAAGTTCAGCTCCGTCCCGGCAAGCAAGGTCGTTTCCGACTCGAAATTCGTCCCTGGCCCGCCCCGCAGCTTCAAACCATTCCGGTTGCACCGGCAACGGCCGCGGCGGTGACAAAACTCAGGATACTAGACGGAGCCGATCGATCCGTGAACATCAGCGTATCGCGGTCAACAACGCATTGCAGATCAGCTGCACGTCCGCGGTCATGACGCGTAGACCCTGTACGGCGAGTCCCTTCGCCAAGCGCATCCTGCCCGCCCGAGGTAATCCGAATAGTGTCGATGCCGGCAGCCTGAGCAGCAGTGTCCAAGACAAGCTTCAGCTCGTCCGATATTGGCTTTGTTCGAATATCGGGCCCTGTAAAAGCGATCATATCGCTACACTTCACTCTGCTTTTCGCGAGCCGGGCGCTTTCACTTGGACAGACTGGGCCTTGCCGGCGCTAGGTGTCTATTAGCGCTCAACGGAGCAGCGAACTCGGTCGCAGTTTATTCGCGAAGTGTTGGTGTTCATCTCTCGAATGAGACAATTGCCACCACGGCTCCCGAGAAAACCGATGTGGAAGCGACCGATGTGGAAGCGATTGTAGCGAGAAAGCGCAGCGCTTTGGAAGGACGCGCGAGACTAACGACAACGTATGAACGAGCGCCTACATGGTCTCTTCCTTTCTGGAAAAGCACCTACGGCCGAATAAAGCGGGTTTAAAATGATAATTCGCGCAACCTTAGGGCACTATCTTTGATGGCTCAAGGTTCAGGATGGAAATCTGGTGCGACTTTAGCGCGCATGTTTAGTCGATCGCAGGAAGCGGACTCCTCTCGCTGAAAGCGAGAAGCCTCACAGGCGGGGCCAATTCGAAGGATTGAACGGATGAGCGCGCCTCCTTCCGACGTGCTGTCCATTCCAGCCCCAGCAGACGACCAATCAAGAGGCGGTTGCACATTGTCCCAACGTGTACTATCTTGTCCGATGTCATTAAGATTGCACACTGAGGAAGCCCTAAGGCTCCGCCCGTAATTACAATTGCATCTCAAAGCTTCCGACTAATGAAATAGCGTACCTTTTCTGCAGGCCAGAGAGGAACGGCTATGAAGAGCCTCCGCGTTATCGGATTTGTCCTCGCGATGACCTGTAATACAGCTGCAGGCCAGCAGCACGCAGCGACGGTAAGGATTGCAAGAAAATCGACCGGGAAGCGCAAAGCTTTAGAGCAATGTCTCTGATCATTCCCTAGGTAGGGCCACTACTCTTTAGCCTTCGATTCTGGCCGATAGGAGGAAGTCCATTCACATTAGGAGGGATTTATGGCTAAGCGATCGACACGCCGAATTTCTAGTGAGCGTGCTGAAGGCACGCCGCGCCTCGGCTCCGTGGTGCGGTTTACGCCGCAGGCAACTCGCACAGGAGTCAAACAACTCGAAGGAAGTGGCTTTCGCGTGGCCTCATCGAAGGATTTCCGCTCAGCCGATGCGGTGCCAAATGATTTCGATGGCGCTGATGTACAGTACTTTGAGCGCTTCGGAATCGCCATCGTCAGGCGGGACGGCGAACGGCTGAGACCCATGGTAGAAAGGGCTATGCAGCAGAAAATCGTAAGCGCCGTTCGGCCCGAGCGGACGTATCGCGCTCTTGGTGGAGCCGGAATGCAACGAGCTGAGGCCCCGCAAGCGTCATTCGCTGGAGTCGCGACACTGGATCAAGACTACCTGCGGGGCTACCGCGATGGCATTAGTGAATTAGTTGATCGCCTGCTGGGCAACGAAGTGGCAGAAGGCGAGCGGGCGGCTGTGGCGCGGGTTGACGAGACAGCGGCCACTTGGGGACTGCAGGCGGCAAGGGTCATTGGCAGCGGTCTGACGGGCGCCGGCATCAGGGTCGCGGTGCTTGACACCGGCTTCGATCACACTCATCAGGATTTCGTTGGTCGTGCCGTCACCAAGAAGCTGTTTGCGAGCCGCAGTAGCGAGGATGATGTGCACGGCCATGGCACACACTGCATCGGTACCGCTTGCGGCCCGATGCGCCCAACTTCCGGCCCGCGCTACGGCATTGCCTACGAGGCAGAAATTTACGCGGGAAAAGTACTAGGTGATGACGGGTTCGGCACCGATCGCTCGATAATCGCTGGCATGGATTGGGCCCTGGATCAGGGCTGCCAAGTTATTTCGATGTCGCTCGGCGCCGCGACCCGACTTGGAGACCAGCCGAGCGACGACTACGAGCAGATCGGACAGGTCTGTCTGGATGCCGGGACACTGGTAATCGCTGCCGCCGGCAACGAAAGCCTACGTCCGCAGCGGATCGCCCCAGTGGGTTCGCCGGCCAATGCATCCACGATTATGGCGGTAGCGGCCGTGGATAGTACCCTCCGTATCGCCTCCTTCTCCTGCGGTGGAATGAACCCAGACCAGGAGGTGGACATTGCCGCACCTGGTGTTGCCATACTTTCGAGTATCCCTGGAAATAACTATGACCGCTGGGATGGAACCAGTATGGCGACACCCCACGTAACCGGGGTTGCAGCTTTAATTGCTCAATCCAATAATGCCTTTCGCGGTTGGGCGTTATGGGCGCGCCTGCTTCAGATTTCAAAGCGGCTGCGGTTTCCGCCGCGTGACATTGGCAAAGGATTTGTCCAAGCGCCACCTTCGTGAACCGCAAATCCAGGTGATCTATGGATGGTGGAAAAAGTTGACGTCACGATCCGAATAGAGAAGTCGGAGCAAAATCGAATGGACGAGATCATCGACGCCCTCAAGATTCGCGGGCTCGACGACGTCGAAAGCCATAAGCGGTTCATGATAGTCAACGGTAGCGTCAACGCGGATGCCCTTGACGAACTCCGCAAAGTGAAGGGCGTTGCGTCGGTTCATCAAGACCGCGCCTATAAGACGCAGAACCCCTAAGAAGGTATACCGCGTCGCAAATTTTAAGCGCGGCCATATCAGTCTTGAAGGTCACCTCCACCCGGACCGAGCGAGTGCGCGAGCCGTGTCACACGCCGGGACTTACGCAACCTCCGCCGATCATTGCGATAGGAAACTATCCTCGCAGTTGAGCAGCCCGAGTTCGAAGAGACGAACGCCTTGGTCGGCGTATTAGCTAATCCGCTCGAAGACCGTGCCTACGACGTTGGCGCCCGGCGGCGAGGGCCTGCGCGCCGTGACCAACTGCAGCGAAGCCGGGCTTGCGCACCAGCACCTATGGTTCGGGGTCGGAGGGCTCCGTCGGCGAATGCGGCTATCTCGTCAACATCGAGGCGAGCGCGGCCCGGCTTTGCTTTCTCGCCTCGCTCACGCGGGTGCTTGGCGCCCGGGAGACCATCTTGGTGCGAGGATGAAGTCAAGCAATCATACGGTAAGCCGCTCGGGAGCTGTTCAATGAGCATACCGGCTTTTCTGGGATTCTTGATCGGCGCCGCGATCGGGGCTGTTGCCACGTCAACGTCCGGCCCGGAGCTTCGTACGGAAGCCGTTCGGTGGATTACCGAGGCGCGCTGGACAATCTATCTCAACCGGCCGACCTGGCGATTTCCTGCGGTGCTCTCAGCAATACTCAACCTGCTTCAGGTAGAAATCCTGCTTATTCTCGTCTCTTTATGGCTGCTCGGACTGGTTTGGGCAATTTTCAGTTCGCCGACATGGAGCGATCAGACCTATATTCGGTACATCGTCGGCTCGCTGGTAGGTATGGCGGCAGCTCCGTGGATCTGGTTGCATTTTTCACGGAGCTTCGACGTCAGCAAAACTGACGGCGGGGTGGCAAGCGAAAGCGGTCAGCTTCCTAGGTATCGGTTTGTTAGTTTCGTGCTGGGTGCCGCATTACTTGTCGCGATGTTGCATCCTTATCTGGCGACGTGGTTGACCCGCACAAACAAGATCGAAGGCTTTGGCGTCGCGCTAAGCTTCGTGCAACCTCGGAACGAACGTGGATCAGCCATCCTGCAGGTTGGACAGCAGGCCACAACGTCTCTCGGTCAGACATCAACCCGCCTCGCCAGCGCGACCTCCCGCGCCCATCTGGTCGCGACCGGTCATCCAGGTCAGAAACCAGGAACGACACGCAGGACATTGAAGGACGTCACGGCCAGTCTGGAAGGATTTAGCGACCTTTCGGTGATCGATCGCGACAAGGTATATATCGCGTATTTTGAACACGAACGTAGCGGTAGGCGCGGCCAACCCACGCTGAGTTCAAATTTCGCTAACCTCCAGGAATACGTCAACGCCGCGAGTCCGAAAATTGATCAAGGGCCCGACGACGCATTCCTGACGGCGCTTGCGGATTTCTCAGAGTGCATTTCACTGTACGCGGAAAAAGTCCGCGATTTCCGGCTGTTTCTTGTCGAATCCAACGTCCTCTTGCGATCACTGCTCGATGATGTAGCCACAAAGTGGAGCGAGCGAGACGTGACATCCCCCGCCTCGCAGCAGATGCCCTTCAACCAACAGGGATCAGGCTCTACGCTGAATTTGAAGCTATTCGATGCGCTCGCGCAGCAAGTGGTGCAGTCGCTAAAGAAGCGCAATGTTCTTACTAACGCGGATGTTTGCGGTAGTGTCGACAGGCTAACGAACAAGGTCGTCTTGCTGAACGGCGTGGGTAAGACCCCCTATCCCGCGTACCAGATAGCCCACTACATGGCCGCGATTGATTCGGTCGAAACCGGAGTTCTGGTGCTCCGGGATTGGATCTTCCGGCAGCACAAGCAGTACAAGCCCGACTTTATTCGAGACGATCCGGAGCAAGGTTGGTATGCGATCCGCGCTATGCTGACGTCAAGCCAACTTCCATACCGTTTCGGAAGCGTCTCCCCGACCCACCGGTCATTGGTTAAGTTTCAGCAGGAAACGACCGATCGCATCGCCGCGCTACTGAACGTTCGCGACGGGCGGTCATGGCGCTCCTTATGCGAACGGCTCAGCGAGCGCGGATTGCACGCTCAAATAGGCCGATATCTCGCCATGACCTACGCCGACGAACGAAATTACCTTTACGAACTGCTTCGGCCCGAGGATTTTGGTCTAGCGCCACCCGGCGAGGACGCCCTGAAAAGCACAGACCTTTCACCGGCGACCTACCTTGAGGAAGCCGAAGCGATACTGGGTGCGTCGGGATGCTTTGAGGGAGTCCCGAGATTCAATCGCCAATTGATTGGTGTATATTACCTCAATGCAGCTCAACTGCGGTACTCACTTCGCATCCTTAAGGAGGGGGATGAAAAGCTTGCCTTGACGCAAAAAATCCGGGCTGACCTGGAGCAGGCAAGACAGCTCGACACCGAGCGAGAGCGCGAAAACTCTCGTCAAATCAGTGTCGTCGAGGCCCGGATCCTGGACTTGTTGCGCCAACCCGAGGAGTTTGAACCACACCGAGCCCGATTGGCCGAATTCCGCAAGATACTCGACAAGGAAAGCGCTAGGGACTAAAGTTACTAATCATCGCGACTTTCAGTGAGTTCAGATCATGCTGCGCACGCTGTCGTTCGTACTTTTCACGCTACTCATTGCATGGGCGCCGATTTTCGAAGTATTGGCCCGCACCGATCCGTAGCAGAAAACCCGCTGGGTCAAAGACCCAAAATTGATACCGCGGTTCGCAACGTTGTTGCGACGATGAATGTTGTTGCGACGATTGCTGTTGCAAGATCGCCATTTCCGTTATTGCTCGCAGGTTTGCGTGATCTGGGTCGCAGTACCTATGTACTAGTTGGTCTGCAAAAGTTGCGCACCGGCAATTCGGCGTCTTGCCCCGAGAACGGAGAGACTCCATCTCCCGCGATCGATGCTTAGGGCGCGAAGCTGACTACCAACACCCCATTCGCGGGTATGACTACATCTGCATGCGCGGGCAAACCATACGTGATTCGGTTGCATGCGATGCTGCTGCCACCATTTCCCGCGGTGATCGGATTTGTCCAATTGTCGTAGACATCTGAGTTGAAGCACTCGATCCTCCGCCCGGAACGCGAGCCTATAGCCGTAATGCGTGACCTCGCTCAGGGATGCGACAACGACAATTTCCTTGCCGGAGTCCTCGGTAGGCCAGGACGCGGGTGGAATCCCAGTAGACATTAATCTGTCCGCGCCACACAGCATCCAACTCGCGGCGCAATGCGATCGGCTCGCGAGTAAACCGCAGACAATCCGACGCTGTTCGGTCGGTGCTCAGTCCATCTCACCAGATCTGGAGTTTGCCGGCACCCGTCGAATCATCCCAGTATTTGTCCTTGAGGAACTCCTGCCCCTGAACAGCAGAGGCACGCCGGCCCGGTCTTGAGCAGGCCTGCGACCGGGCTCGGCTGCGGGATTGCTACGTTCGGCTGCTACGGGAATGCGCGGGTCTGCGTCCGAGTGGGAGGCGAGCAGGAGATCATGGTTCTCGAGCATGGCGACGGCGCGGGGTCCTCAGGGAGAGCAAAAGGAACACTAGCCCTTCAACTCACCAAGCCAATGACGATCTGCACTGGGAGAAATGATCTCGGCACGATCTGCGAGAAATTAGGATATCTACCGGACGAGCGTGCTGCACTGCAAATTTCAGGGCTTACCGAAGAATTTGCACAAGAACTCGTCAATTTAAGATAGCATCACTAGTCGGCTGACTCACAGCCGTCGCGACGGCTCCAACCCCATGGAGCTAAGCGATGACTGGAAAGGAAGTGGTCAACTGGCGTGGACTTAAGACACTTGGAATTCCCTACAGCCGCACGCATTGGTTTAGGCTCTGTGCGTCTGGTGAGGCGCCGATGTTTTTCAAACTAGGTTCCCACAGAAACAGTCCTCCCGTGTGGTGGCTGCACGAGATTGTCGAGTGGCTCGAAGCTCGCGCAAAGGCCAAACCTGCCGACGCTCCAAGCAAGTAGGAGCGGGGCTGGCCCTCCAAAGCCAGCCCTTCCTTCCTGGAAGCTGATCTGCTCCTTATGCCCCGCCATACCCCCCGCCTTTAAGGTAAGGCGGGGTCAGAGGTTGCTATGAGCAGCCATGATCAACGATGTACTAGCGACGGGGCGAGGTGCTCCGTGCGACTTCCGTTGTGCTGCTGCACAACAGCGCGTGAGCGCGATCATGCCTTCCACCCTCTTATGCGAGATTGATCCATCTCAGACTTCGTCCGAGCCTCATCAATCTCTTCACTAGGAGGACAAGCTCTGCGAGTCCTCGAAAAATGTAGGGGCACTTGGCTCGGCTTCCCGCGAGCAGACGGTCAGTGCTCAAGTCGGAGGAACAAGATCGCGCGACGGGAGAGGCTATCTTTCTGCCTCTCAAGCGTGCATACTGACTTTTTTGCAGAGGAGATTTACTCCATGCAACTAAAGCTTAAGCGCTCACAGCGTGCGGGCGGCATGCTCGGCGGCAAAGTCATCTTTGCGCTCGATGCGCGCACCGATCTCACGCCGGATGAAAAAGGACTGGTGAGCAAGTACGGTCTTGGAAAGCTCGTCGTATACGACAGCGAGGCACGTAAGAAACACGGCGAGGCCGCATACGGTCATTTCGATGAGGGCGCGAGCAGCACTGTGGGCCGCTCGCTTTGGAAAAGCGCTCGCGGCATTGCCAGTGCCGCCATGATGTCACTCTCGCTGCGCGTCACCGTCGAGAGCTTGACCGGCGGCCAACACATCGAATGCAAGGATCTTGACGAACTGCTTGGCGCTGAAGCTGCTATCCTTAACGCGTGCAAGAACCTGAAGGCGTATCTTGAGACGGCGCAGACCTTCGACGGACGGGAGGAGGTCATTGAGTTCTAAGCTTCCAAAGTACATACCTCCGTCTCCGTTTACGCCGTTTCTTCGGCGCTTCACGGATGAACGGGCGCGTGACCTGTCTGAAACGATGGTCCTCTACAACGAAGTGCGCGCTATCTATGCTGGTTCGCTGTGGGCCAATCCCCAGGCTATAGAGCACGTCAATACGCTAATTGCCGAGCGGGTCGGAGAGGCCGTTGATCTGCCACAGTCATCCACGCTCTTGAAGGCGCTCGATCGCTGTCAGCAAGAGATTCTCGCACTTGAAACGACAATCTTTACCTTCCCGGAGATCGATCTGAAAACTGCAGCCCTCTCTCTTAAGGAGCATGTCGATCTTCGCCAGTACCTGCGCGCCAAGCAACACTTCCATGCCAACGATGGCCGCGTTGCTGAGCTTCTTATGGATACGCTCGCCGGATTGTTTGAAGCGATTGTCTCGGCGCTGCCAGACCAACAGGCCAACACCGACGCGCCGCCGCCGCTTACCGTTCCTGTTGTGTGTCTTCTCCGCAACCCGGGCGATCTCGTTGCCAGGCTGATAGCCACCATTTGCCAGCGCGAGAGCGCAGAAGCAGGTTTGTTTTCAACGCTCCAAAACCGCCTGTACAGAAATGTATGTTTCGCCTCGGGCGTCTCCCCGAATGAAGAGAAGCTGCGCAGGCCACTCATCGAGGCCGACAACTCCGATCTTCCGCCTGTGGAGCTCGTGAAAGCCTATTTGAGGGAAACGCCGTTTCTCGAACTATTCCTCTGCCCGGTACCCTTTAGCATTCCCGTAAAGACTCGTTTCGAGCACCAGTGGATTGTTGCGCCGCCAGGCGCGGGCAAATCTACTCTCCTTCAGTATCTGATCTCGCGCGACCTTGAGCTGGTCGCCGCGGATCAGGCGTCCATCGTCGTCATGGAAAGCAACCGCGATCTGATCAAGGCCATAGAAGGGTTAAAGGTCTTTGCGCCCGGAGAAGGCCTGGACGGAAAACTTGTCGTAATCGATGCCGAAGACGTCGAATGGCCGGTGGCCCTCAATCTGTTCGACGTCGGCATCGGGGAGATGCATTCCTGCTCGCCGGCCGAGCACGAAGGCTTCAGAAACGCAGTGCTAGCGCTCTATGATTACATCTTTAGCGCCTTGCTTTCGGCGGAGATGACCAGCCGGCAGAATACCTTGTTTCATTTCACGATCGAGCTTCTGCTCACAATCCCCTCGGCCACCATGGACACGCTCATTGACCTCATGCAGCCCGGAGGCCTTGCCAAATTCAAAGAGCACCTCTCCAAGCTCGATCCGGATGCGAGGCGATTTTTCGAGCTGAAGTTCAGCAGCAAGGAGTTCGACCGGACAAAGGAGCAGGTCGTCGATCGGCTCTTTGCCGTCAAGCGTATCCGGACGCTCTCGAGAATGTTCTCGGCACCAAGATCGAAGTTCGACTTCTTCACCGAAATGAGCGCTGGGAAAGTTATCCTCATCAACGTTCCGCAAAGCCTGCTTCAAGAAGACGGCGTGGAGATCGTGGGTCGTTTCTTCATTTCAATGATCCTGCTCGCCGCACACAAGCGTCAGCTTCTCCCAAAGGGGCAGCGCCTTCCTTGCTTCGTGTACATCGATGAATGCCAAGACTTCATCAGACGCGATCCGAAAATTCCGGTCATTCTCGATCAGGCGCGCAAGCTCAATGTGGCTCTGATCCTCGCCCATCAGCGATTGCAGCAGATGCAGCCACATGTACTCGATGCCCTCTATGGTGCGACTGCGATAAAGTTCGCCTCGAAGATCAGCGACGCCGCGGCTCATGCGCTTGCGCGCGACATGCGTACCACACCCGACTTCATTCTCAATCAGCCGCAGTACCATTTTGCGGCGTATGTCCGCGGCTTGACGGACGGCGCGCTGTCGGTTGGCATCCCGGCCACGGACCTAAATGGGCTGCCGCGCATGACGGTCCATGAGCACGCAGAGGTCCGGAGGAGAATTCGAGAGCGTTATGCGGTTAACCCGGCGGCCTCGGTAATTGCTCGGATCGATGTCGAGAAGACGTCGAGTAAAGGTCCGAAAGAGCCGGTGAGTCGAGATTCCGTAGCAGTGAGAGACCTAGGCGGCGATGACTGGCGCTCATAGCGCACAAAAAGAAGCCCGCCGAAGCGGGCTTGTGGTTAGTTTGGCGCGTCGGCCGCTTTTGATGGGCACGTACTGGCGCGGTGTCCGGGCTCATCGCAGATCGAGCATCTCGAAATACGGCGTTCACGACCTGCGCCGCCGAGTAGCCCGCTGAGCTCGGCGTCCAACTCCTCGCGCTTGGCGATGAGCTCTTTAACGCGCGAGATCTTGCTATCCAATTCCATATTAACCACCTCCTTTCGGTGCGAAGATAGCGCCTGAAGTGCTGCGGGTCTGCTTCATCCGACGGCGCGATCTGCCGAGTGTGGTGTGCATGTGCAGGCATGCAGATCAATGAGCTGCAGTAATGATCTTTCACTTTTTCTTGCGCTGGCGCGGCCGATTATCTGCATCCGCGGTCACGTCTGATACATTCTCGTGCTATGGATGATACCTTAGCGCCCCCAAAACGTCGGCCTCGCTTCCGTCGCTCGTCAGAAGCTATTCCATTTCGAATCACTGACGGTGATGTGCTCATCCTTGGGCAACTAGCTCGTTATCGTTTCCTGCGATCTGCTCACATTGCGGCCCTTGTTGACCGTTCACTCGATCGTACCAATGACCGGCTGTGTCGCCTATATCATGCGGGCTATGTCGATAGGCCGCGCGCGCAGCTCGATTACTACCCCACATCAGGTTCGACACCTATGGTGTACGCGCTTGGCGACCTTGGGGCCCAATTGCTCAGCGAGCGCGGCGCTGAGTTTGCAAATCTCGAGTGGAGCCGGAAAAATCGCGAAGCGGGCCGACCATTTATTGAGCATCAGCTGGAGATCGTCGAGTTTCATATAGCGCTGGAACGGTCTACGCGTGGTCGGAGTGACGTACGGCTCATTCATCCCGAAGAGATTATTGCGAGTTCGCCTGAGCGCACCCGCAAAAAGCGAAACCCGTTCGCCCTGCGAGCTACGATCTCGCAGAGCGAACGCGCGCACGACCTCGCCGTAGTTCCCGACCTTGTGTTCGGTCTGATGTTTCCCGATGGCTCGCGCCGTTGCTTCATGGTGGAGATCGACCGCGGCACGATGCCGATCTCCCGCTCAGATTTTCGACAGACTAGCTTCGAGCGAAAGATGCATGCGTATCTCACCGCTTACGGTCAAGGAGAACACACGAAGCACTTTGGTTGGAAGACATTCCGTGTGCTTGTTGTGACTACTAATCAACAACGTACCAGATCCATGATCGAGAGGCTGCAGCAACTGAATGTGCAGGAGAGCCCTGGACCTTCCCTCTTCCTGTTTAGCTTAGCTAATGAATTGCAGAGGAATGATCCGTTTACCCACTTTTGGCAGGATGGCAGCGGCCGCGCCACTCGCTTAAAATAAGTTGACGATCGGCTAAGTGGGACTCACCCATCGACCGGTTAGTTCGCGTCGAACTCCGATCTGGTCATCGCTTCTTGCTCCATATTGCCGTCTACTGAGCCCTCAAAACTCAGGGTGTGCCCAACAATGCGGTTCCGCTCCTTCTTCAATTCCAAGACCAGCGACTATCGACCGCTGTGCCTTTCTTGCCTCTCAAACGGAAGAAGCGGGTGTCCGGTCCGAAAAGCTCCTCGCGGCCGTACCACATTCACAAAGACCCAAAATTGATCTTTCGAATTCGCCACTGAGCTAGGCTATTCAGCTTCTGCCTTTTGCCGCATAGCGGCCAACAACTTTGTAGATCGCCGCCACTCACTTAAACAATGGAGAAAGCTCAATCGAATCGCTTCGATCCAGAGCCTCCAAGGGATGTCCTTCCCATGGATAGTGGCGGCGCCCATCGGCCACAAAGACAAACGCGCCAAGCGTCCCAAGGAGAGCGCTTGCGCGCGGTATTCCAGCCTGAACATTGATTACCCAATCGTACTTTGCGCGAATTCCATGAAGCGGGCCGTGAGGGTCCGAGATGCTGCTGTCGATTGCAGCATCCACGGACTGGGTTGTCATCGACGGTTTAAGGTCGCGAACAACAGCAACAGCTGCTTTACAAAAAGCATCGACGCCGGGGTAGATACCGCCAAATAGACGCGACATATCTTTATATTTGTCATCTTTTAGCTGAGTAGAGGCGCTGAGCAGGTTATCGTTGGAAAGCTTTACTCCGGCTGATGCTGATTGGGCCTCCGACAATAAGAAAAGCACGTCGCGAGGACCGTTTATGATTCGGGGAAAAACTAAATCCGCGAAATCTTTCTGAGTCAGACCGAACACATCGTTCCATTCGGACTTCAACCGTTTTCTCACACGGAGAGACACAAACTCGATCAGGTCATCTCGTGTCCATTCGAGCCGCGCTACACTATCCGCAAAGTGAGAGTAGTCCGTGTAGTGTTCCTGAACGCTGTCGAAAACGTGGAATTTTGTGAACGCCGCAACGCGAAGACCGGCTGTGTGAATTTCAGCAAGTAGGTTCAGCAAAGCTCCAATTCGAAAGGCATTTGCTCGATCTGTTAGAGCGAGTCCGTGTCCAACGATGTACTCGGGATTGTCAACGACAAGACAGAACCTATGCTTCTCGGCCGCTGTAACGTTTTCAAGGCATTTCAGAGCTGCACTTGCCAAGTCCTTTCGCCGGACTTGCTTGAGGTACCGGCCTCGCTCTTCTTTACTAAGGCTGAATCCAGTTCCAAGAATCTGTAGGCTCGCGAAACGGTCCTTGACAAAATCCACTACACTTTCCAAAAAATTCTTGGTCACGAAATCTTCGGCTTCTGCATAAGCGTCGCGGAGAGTTTTGGATTGCGCCTTTCTTTGCTGTGCCGGATTTCGCCCAATTAACTCCCCGAGCAAGCCCGCGAGCAACTCTGCGCGAAGCAAAGTGCGGTAATCTTCATCGTTGAATGAGGGATCGTCTACGAATACCCTCGCAGTAGTTGCATCCAGTGATATTGTCGCATAAGGCGAATCCTTCGAGAGCAACCATTTTTTAAGCGCAGTTTTTCCAGCACCCGGCCGAGACAGAATAAGGAATGGCCCGTCGCCGGATGGAGCAGATAAAATATTCTGAATGAAAGCCGTTCGATGAAAATAATCTAGGAGGTGTGCATCGCGCTCGGCTGAGAGCGGTCCAAAAGATGCCTGTGACACTTATGCGCTCCTTTTTCCGTTTCCACTCACAAGAACTGGAGAGCGTGACAGAGACAGAGTTGCGCCAGGATCATCCAGTAGCATATAAACAGCCCATCGAAAGAACTCTTCGGCGCGATTACCTGAAACGCTTGCGCTGGCAGCGACCTTATCGAGAGTCGCGAGCTCGCCCTTACGCAAGATTGCAACCGACCTAGGACCGATCGACATTCAGGATTCCCAATCGCCGTAATCGCTGATTCATAGGGTTCCGTGATTCTCACGGAGACGGTCATGGTGATGAAGCGGTACGAGTTGAGCGACGGACAATGGGGGAAGATTGCGCCGCTGCTGCCGGGCAAGTCTGGCGACCCTGGCCGTACAGCCGCGGATAACAGGCTGTTTGTAAACGGCTGTTTGTGGATATTGCGCTCGGGCGCGCATTGGGGTGACTTGCCGGAGCGGTACGGCAAATGGAAGACCGTGCATCGGCGCTTCAGTCGCTGGTGTCATGCTGGCGTCTGGGAACGCATATTTTCAGCCCTGACAGCCGATCGGGACAATCAGTATCTGATGATCGACAGCACCATCGTTCGTGCTCATCAGCAGGCGACGAGCGGAAAAGGGGGGCCAAAGATCAGGCGCTGGGGCGCTCCCGAGGCGGACTGACCACCAAGATCCACATGCTGGCTGATGCGCTCGGCCGTCCACTCCGCTTCATCGTCACGGCTGGGCAGGTCAATGACATCACCCAGGCGCCCGCACTGCTCGATGGCCAGAGCGGCGATGCCGTGCTCGCCGACAAGGCCTATGACAGCAACGCCCTGCGTGCGATCATCGCGGAAATCGGCGCAATGGCGGTGATCCCGTCAAACCGCACCCGCAGGATCATCATTCCGCACGATGCCGACGCCTACAAACAGCGCAACTGCATCGAGCGCTGCTTCTGCCGGCTCAAACACTTCCGACGCTTGGCAACCCGCTATGACAGGCGAACCGCCAACTTTACAGGCTTCATCCACCTCGCAGCCGCAATGATCTGGATGCAATGAATGTCGATCGGTCCTAGTGTGCAAATCTGGGGCGACTGAAGCTGGCGGCACATTTAGCTGCGTAGCTAGAAATCTGCGTGCTCGGTCAGCGAGTAGTTGGACCTTGTGGATGTCAGACGTGGGCTTCGGATTCAGACCAAGCGTAAAGGCGCCATCGGCTTCAGAAAGGACGCCAAGGGCAACTAGGAAGCGGAGATATTCCCTCACGCGCTCTGATGATATGTAGGCGGCGAGATTCTTGAGGAAGAACTCTTCCGACTTTTGGCTTTCGATCAAGGCAACGATTGAATCCAATTCATATGCATTACCACGTCGAAGGACTGTAATTAGTTCGGCCGACTTTCTGGTAATTCGAGCATATTTGCGCCCGTCTCGTCGGAACTCCATGGCGGTTTCCCTCGCACTGCAAAGCGCACAATTGCTGATCGCCGTTGTTTTGCTTGCCTCGCGCTTTTCGGATAGCTCTTGGCGCCCTGGCTGCACGAAGGGAAAACCGACGGACACTGGGCAATCGTGGCGGCTCGGATTGAAAAGAAGAGATTTTATCCGTCGTGGCCAACAAGTCAAGGTTGCAGTTCGTCCCCCGGTTATTCCCGTCGCCAACGAAAGTGGTGGCGAAAAAAGAAAGACCCCTGGGGCGGGGTCAGTATTCCTCCTCGTGCATGACGGTGAGCACCCGGACGGTTTTTATCGGATCGGAGGGGTCGTCAGACCAGCGTCGCAAGTCCGCTCCGTAGTATTGGATCCTGGCGAAGTACACCGCGCCGTCGTGCTCAACAAGTAGGAAAGTGTGCTCGCCATAGGGGTCATAATCTCGATCGAAAAGATCTTGTGTGCGCACCTTGTCAAGCACCATAGCTTTGTCGGCATCCGGCAAGGCGTTGACCCGCGCGCTAAGCTGGATCAGGCCACTCGTGAACGTTTGACGAAAAGCATCATTCAGCTCGCGGACACGCGCTGTCTTGTCCATTTCAGATTCTCCGGGCAACCGGAACCCGACCATCGGGTGCCGGAGAGCACGGAGAAGCAGTCACGATCAATTATGTCTCGGCGTCGCCGGCTTTGTCGAGACATCGACTGTGGACAACCCCCCTCGGACGCGTAAATCGCGGTCACCGGCATATTGGAGAATCCGGACCGTGCCGCCAAATTGCATCGCATTCGTTTAAGCTACCATTTGTATGACATGGCTTCGCTATGGTGCGCGAAGCGCCGCCGCGCGCACTACGAGCGCTCCGACATGCCTAAACTATGATCTTAGCAGCCAAGCGACGTCTGTCACGCGCGCAAGCCGCTCGTCGAAGCCGACCACTGCAACGGCAAGATCATCGATCCGAAGCCAGGCCCGCACGGCGAAATCGTTTAGGTCTTTCGGGCGTCGACTTTCCCCACTTGCGCCCTTCAGATTCGGCTTTTCGTCCGTCAACCATCCGGCAAAGCGGACACCACGCTACCAGGTGAGCCGCGGCGTCCACACCCGTCAAGTCAGCTGCGACGGATTGCACTCGTATGGAGTCATTAATTCCTACTCCATCGATTGAAAGAACACGAGTCCCAACGCCGCAGCGTCGAAAACGATCCTCGCTCTTCCACGGTTTGCGCGGCGGCGGCACGTTCTGCCCGAATGCTGGGATAAGGCCGGAAGCACGGCGGTACCCGGCGTGCTCCTCAGGGTTCATCCAGCTGCCTCAGGCAAGGTGCCAGTCGTCTACGTGGCCGGCAAGCTGGGCCTTGGTGACGCCCAATAGCGTGAGGGTGTCGCCCAAGCTATCGGTGATCATCGCGCCCCCCGCGCCGTCGGTCGTATGGGCGAGGAGGTCGGCGGCGCATGCGAACATCGCGTTTGAGAACTGCAACGTGTCGTGCCTCACGTCGAAGTCGCTGATTCTGTCATGGCCGAAGTTAGGACGGAATACGAAGGTGTCATGGTTCTTCCCGCCGGTCAGCAGATCATCACCTTCGCCGCCGATCAAGACGTCCTCCTTTATCCCGCCGGTGAGCACGTCGTTGCCGCGACCACCATCGAGCACCGTCTTGCCTTTCCCGGCGGCGTGCATGTCGTCGCCGTCCGTCCCGCCCCAGTAGGTCGCGTCGCGGTCGAAGAGAGTAATGGTGAGCGAGGCCGTGCTGGTCCCGCCGTGGCCGTCGCTGGTCGTATAGGCGAAGACATCCTGGGCCACCAGATCGTCCGAATCGGCACAGACCTTGCTCTTAGTGACATATTTGTAGCTACCGTCGGCGTTGAGCGTCAGGCTGCCATAGGTGCCGACGACCGACTTTCCGACTCCCGCGGCAGAACCGTTCACCGCACTGACCACCAGGTGGTCCCCCGCATCCACGTCGACATCGTTGACAAGCACGCCGTGGTCCGCGTCGCTGGTGATCGACGACTTCCCTTTTTTGGATTCCGCGATCTGCACCCCGGCGATGTCGGAGTGCGCCAAGGGGTCGTCGTTCACCGCCATGACGGTCAGGCCGACCGTCACGGCCGCACTATCCGCCGTTCCATCGTTCGCCTTATAGGTGAAGCTGTCCGCGCCGTTGAAGTTTGCCTCCGGCGTGTAGGTGAACGAGCCGTCGGCGCTGAGCGTCACGCTGCCGTGCTGCGCGTTGGAGACCAAGATAGCGCTGAGCGGGTCGCCCTCGGGATCGGTGTCATTGACCAGCACGCCGGTCGCCGCGGCGACAACGAGCGCGGAGTCCTCGTCGGCCGTGTAACCCTCCGGGGTGCCAATCGGTGGTCCGTTGCCCGGGGGCGTGGAGATGATCCCGATTAGTTGCTCCACGACCTCCTCCGGAGTCGCGGCAGTCAGCACCGCGCCGCCGCTCGACTCCGAAACCTCGACGAGATTCGGATCGGGAGAGATGAAGGTCTCGATGAAAATCGTGAATATTTGAACGGTCGCCGTTCCGCCTGGCGGCTGAATAGGGTCACCGGAAGGAACGTACTCGGGCGGGGGATCACCTTCGGAGTCGGGGTGGAAACTCGATGCGCCGCTGTCGGCGAAGCTCAGTTCAAACGTATCGACCGCGCCGACCGTTCCGAGCGTTGCCGAGGAGCTGCCGGTGATCACCGCACCGATGTCGGTCGCGTAGCTCATGACTGTCGGCAGGAGGAACGCGTCCTTGGCGGACGCGTCGGTAAACAGAATGACCTGTTTGGTCCCGGCACCGACCCGCCACTCGCCCATCGTCCCGTTGAGAGCTTTGAGGAGGCCATCGAAAGCCGTCTCTGGGAAGTCTCCCCCGCCGCTCGCGCTGAGGGAGTTGATTCCATTCAGCGCTGCGGCCTGGCGGTCGGCAAAGGAATCCTGGTCGGTGAACGGCAAGATGACAGAAGTAATCTCTCCGATCGTGTTGTCGCGGAAGCCGACCATGCCGATGCGGGCATCGACCGTGTTGCCAGCGAAGAGTGCGTTAATCACACCCGTGGCTGTCGCCTTCACGGCGTCGATATCATCGAACATGCTTCCTGTCTGGTCGACGACAAAGGCGATGTCTCTTTGGTAGGTGAGGCCGCTCTTTTCGAGATCGAAGGTCTGCCCACTACCCGCGAACAGGACCTTCTCAAGGTTCTTGAAGGTGTCGGTGCCTTCATCCGCCGTACCGCGGACATGTTCCGAGGTCCAGGTGCCGTCGGGCTTCAGACGGATGTCATAGTCGACTGGGTTGCCGGTCAGGACCACCGTGTCTGTCCCGAACAAACCTCCATTCAGAAAATCATCACCGCGACCGCCGAAAAGGAAGTCGTCACCTAGGCCGCTCTCCAGAATGTTGGCCGAAGGTCCGCCGACCAGCAAATCATTCGAAACAAGTGCGGTCCACGTACTCCAGTCTCTATCACCCGCAACCGACCGATCAATTGCCGCGCCGTTGGTGTATTCAAAGCCAAGGGTTAGGACCGTCCCTGTCTCAGCAACTCCGGGATAAGAGTTCCTCACAGGGATGCCAAGTTCTTCCTCGATTGTATTCGTAAATGTGACGGTAGGTCCGCGATAGTCAAAAATGCCAAGTCCGGGCGCCGATGTGGCAGGGGCGTCGGACCTCCCTGTCAAAGCATGCACCAGTTCATGGACAACCACTTCAAGGAGGGTCACCTGTACCGCCGTGCCATTGTTAGTGATCATGCCTAGTGTCTGTATCCATTGCGGATCCAGCCTTATCACTCCGCCGTCAGGGACTGACTCCGCATCGTCATTCTTAAAATCAAAGAAAATCGATCTTCCACTTGCGATCCAAACATCGAACATCGTCCTAGCGGTCGCTGACCCGTTGTAGGCGGTCTGCATTGCGCCTATGATCGCTGCCTGATCCGATGCCAAAGCGGGGTCGATAACCGTCTTCGCAAGCACATCCGCGAAAGCCATGTCATTCCCTCCTGTTGATTCGGGTCGCTACTTCACGTCGTATGTCTCCGGATGAATGATGCCACGGACATCGAGGATGCTATTGTATTCGTGGCGAACGGCGGGGAACTTCAGGCACTGATCCACGAGTCCGACGACAAGCTCCGCGTAGAATCCGGCGGCGCGTTGAGCGATCTTTCGCATGGTTGCGTCGGCTGCAGTCGAAAACGGGCCAAACGTGCTCTGTGGCGAATGACGAAACAGCCAAAGCACATCGGCCGGAATGTATTGTGGGCGCTGCACTGTGCTGGGCTCCGCCGGCTTCCCAAGAATTTCGTTGTTTGCATATTCCTGGGCGAACTGCTCGAAGAGGCTCCGCGGCAAGGCCTCTCTCGGTGCGGAAGGCACGTCGGTCAAATTCGCGAGAATGGCCTGGTCTTGCAGTATCTGGCGTTCGTTCCAAAAAAAAGTTCCAGAGATCCGTGGCGTTTGCGTGCCTGAAATCGCAATCTCTGCCCAAGGGCTGTGAAGGAGGCAGTAGTTTTCGGTCGGGACAGCCGCCGCCGTTTCATTTGCCGGAATGCGATCGCCAGAACTCACCACCGCTATTCTAACGAAATGCAGCGTGCCGGCAGTTGCACCTGTATTGACATCGAAGGTTATCGTGTGGCCCCCAAGCCTGTCCTGAACATGCTCAAGGACCTTCGATACGAATGCTCTAAAGGCTGGGTTGCTAACGCCTTGCAATGATTGGATTGCAGAGTTTGGGCTCGTATACTTGTCTATGATCTGCACTTGGGCTGACTGCGAGTTTCCGGATTGGAGCGGCTGCGAGTTTCCCGGTGCCGCGGCGATAGACAAAGCAATCACGATCAATAGGACAAACAGCACTGAGATCGCGCGGACTGCCATATAGTCAAAATAATAGCATGAGGTTTCGTGTCGGGTGAGGGAACGTCCGCAAAACGGCCCGCACCGCCAGTCGCGCTCGGTGAGACGTGGCGCGACAGCCGTGCACAAATCTCCGCTGTGCGTTGCTACGAGCATCGCAAGAGCGCCTTCTACTCCCGTCAGAACGCGACGTGATCAGGTGGTTTTCGGATTAGCGCCGTCGGTGCGGCGCTATGCGACAAATTCTGCTCTAACCTTTCGAGATGAAATTTCAGCATCCTCATGGCCTTACAACCGTGATGCGTGCTGCTCCGGGCTTTCTCACGGTAGACTATCAAGATGCCTGCTGTCTTGGCTCGGTCGCTCTCAAATCAATCGCTACGCGCAACGACAATCATCGGCACGTGCGCGGTCTTTGCCGCCAGGGGCAGATGCCAGGTAATTTCCAACTTGTATTAAGCCGCAGGAATGCAAAATCTGGCGCCGTCTCTGCGGTGCCTGCCGATGGCATCGACGCTGCCAGTTAATAGGAACGGAGAGTTCGGTGCGTCACCGTTTTGTGGGCAGCTGTCAGGCGCTCAATTGCGCTTGCTTCAAGTTGATGCTCTTTTAGTCAAAATGCAAGGGGAAAATGCGCGTATTGCGCGAGGTCTTCACTTTCCACACTCCATTACCCGACCGAGGTGTCGGTCGACCGAAAGAACACGAGCGCCAGCGCAGCTGCATCGAACAGCCCCATCCGGCGATCTTCACTCATCCACGGTTTGCGAGGTGGCGGAACGTATTGCTCGAACGCCGGAATGTGCTTCGCGATCAGCTCGGCTAGAATTTGTTTGGTTGGAGGTCCGCCATGCTCATCGAACGCGGCACGGACCTGAGCGCGCGAATAGGCAAAAACAGGAATGCCACGATCTTTCGCGAGTTCGGTGATCGAGCCGTTGAGCTTGCTGATCCATCGCGCCCGTCGCGCGCCCTGCTCGGATGTATCTTGGATGACGAGCACATCGGGAGCGTATCGATCGATGATTTGGGAGATACGCAGAAGGCATCCGTTGCCCTTTCGAGGGCCGCGCGTCTCGCGTATACCCCAATCGAACGGTGATGCGTGGCCTTCGAACACGACGAACGCAAAGCCGCGCGTGTTTAGATAGATGGAGAGGACGAGTGCGGACCGGCTGTCGTTCGTCATATGGTTGCATCGATGCGCTTCCCTTCTACTCGCTCCAGCAGCCGTTCGAGGAAATCAAGCTTCAGGCGCGTTGCCTTGGACGGATCGCCCTGAAGCGCTTCATAGAGTTCGCTGGCACGCCGAAGGAAGGCCTCCTGTAGCTCTGACATGAGGCCCGGAAACAGCTCCAATGGGGGCGTATTGAAGATCATCACGCAAATGAACACCGCATCGAGGCTTGGCTTGCGCTTTGAGCCTTCAATTCGTGAGACAGCGGTTCTGCTCTTTGCGCCGATTAAGAATGCTAGCTCCTGCTGGGTAAGCCCCCAGCGTCGTCGATGCGGACGAAGGTATGATTGGTGACGGTGACGCATAGGTCGTGCAGCCGGCCAGCAAGATGACAGGCACGCACGCTATGGTCGCCCGGACCACAGTTTCGTTCGAGACGTGAAAAGGTGCCAAAGTGGCACTCAAATCAAACAAACTGCGGCCCTCCATTATATCTATCGTGCCTTCGGATGATGCCTGGCCCCAGATGAAAATCTTGTGGAGATGGGGACTTGGGGATGTCGAAGAACGACACGGCGCGCCGGATGTTGGTTTTCGCTCGCTTATACGTTCAGCTTTGAGGTGCCTCTAGAACTTCTCGGAAGTCCCCACATCCCCTTTACGTTCGGTCGGCGGCGCATCGGTGACAACATTCACTCCATGTCTCCGGCACAACATCTCCACTTTTCCCCTCTCGGTCATAGGAACGACGTACACTCCGTGGGACTTGTAGGTCAGGAGGTTCAGCTTGGTACGCAGGACGCTTCCGATCCACCGGTTGCTGATAGGTCGGTCATACTCGGGTCCGTAGCGATCGATGATACCCATTGTGATGTCAGCGACGGGAATGACCTGCCTAGTGGTGGACAACATCAGGTCAACAAGGATTTCCAAGACCTGGGCCTCCATCAGAAGGCCGCGCTCGGCGATGATCGAGTTCTGGGCATGCTCTGCGGCATTCCTGAGTTCGCTCCGCAGTCGTGGATCACTGACGACGCTCAGCAGCGGCAGCATGATTTGATTAATGCGTGGCTCCAACTTGGGATCGGCGAGAGCCGGGTTGAGCTTAATCTCGTGCCGTCTTCGAAAGCGATACAGTAACAATTTGTTGCGCAACTCACGCGCCTCGTCTTTGAATGTCGGCGGGAGGTTGATGGGAATGTCGTTGCGTAGCGGCCGCGCACCGGTCTCCTCCGTGATGAACCGACTCTCCAGTGCTCTGTCCTCGTAGCGTCCCCTCGTTGCAACGATTTTCGGTCCGAAGACGTGGAAAGCTTGCGGGTTGAACTCGCGCTGGCGGTTCATGACGGTGCGCAGGACCGGCATGCCGCGCATATTGCCGTTGTTGAGGATTTTGACGATCTCCGACCGCTCGTCGCTGAAGCGAAAGTCGGCCTCGTCGAAGATCAGTGTTCCCCGAAACGCGTTCAGCGTGTGGAAAATCGGCGAGACCGTCGAGGCGCCGCTTGCGAAGAACGGCTTATAGCAGAGCGAACCGATGGTGAGGAGCGACCGCGTCTTCCCCGTGCCAAAATCGCCGCGAAGACGTAGGTACGGCAGATCATTGAATGCATCGTACACCCAGCTCAGCAGGACATAATAACTGGCGACCTGCTCAAACGTCGGGCTGAGGTCGGCGTAGCGATGAATGAAATCTATGACCTCTGAGAGAAGCTGTTGCTCCGTTCCATAGATGCGCGGCTCGGCCGGCAGCAGAACAACTTCGTTCTTGATCAGATTGTTGTTGGGCGAAAACGGGACCAACTGGTGCCCACCGGGTACGTCAACGTGCGTGGCCAAGGTCCAGCGTCCTGCAACTGAAGTCGCGAGCAGCGTGGCGCGATGCTCTGGCCTGTAGACCAGTTCAACGATAGTGCCGTCTTCAAGCACGTCGGAGACCGTCGGACTGACGTGTCTATGCTCAGTTATGCCTTTGCGGCTGCCGCCAGCATCGTTCATGGGACTAACGATCGCCGACCATGTCCAGCTCGGCGAGGCCCGCAGCTGTGCCTCGTCGGCACATTCACCAGCCTTGGTCGGAATGGCTTCTGGACCTAACCTTTGGGCATATATGGATGGAATAACTTTTCAGATTGGGTGGGAGTACTTCCTCGGCATCATTAGCGCGCTAATAGCTGGGGCGTGGTACGCGAACCGCAGACTTATTGCGCTCGAAATGTCGATAGACAGGATCAAGAATATGGTGCTTGAGCTGAAGAAAGCGCTCGATGACGCAAACGCCAAAGCGAGTGGCGAGGCGGCACGAGATAAGGCCGAAGCCCGCGAGCCGCTCAAGCAACAAACACTGTGGTAAGGGCGAACCAACCGACCCTGCAGCATCCAATGGCCCGCGCCATGGATCGGGAAGACCGTTCTGCCGCCTTCAGCGGGAGCCGTGACCTCGACGATCACCACAAGAAGCAGTGAGACAGTTTTGCGTGCGCGTTGCTATTCTATGTCTTCGGATCCACTGGTATATCAAGGCAGAAAGGCACCCGGACAAGATAATGAGAGAGCTGCTTCAAAACAGCACCTTGAAGGTCATTGGAGTCCAGGAGACCGAGCGCTGTCACGTTCGGCTACGCCGGCCTCGTGTTGTTCATCGGCGTGGCTTCCTTTCTAGACGTAGCTGCTGACCTGCATTTGTCGGGTGGCGGGGTTATAGCGGTTCTTGCCCAAGCGAACGGCGGCGGAGCGTAGTTGCGGGCTTAGTCGCGCGCTTCTCCTTCACGAAAGGAGATTGCCGCGCCTGACCTCCCAGGGGAAGCACATCGCGCATAGCGAACAGCGGAGCCACCGGGGTCGCGGTGCACGAGGTTAGTGTTGTGCGAATGCTGACGCTGAGACCCTCAATGGCCTTTGCGATCTCGGTCGCCTGCACGCGCAGACGACCGAGTTCTTGCGCTGCAAGCACAAATCGGTTTATATCCTCCTTGGCCTTGATCGAGCTAGGTCTCTCGGCTTCAACTATCTGTCGCGTCGCGGCCAGCGCCTTTGTGAGTTCGCCATCGACGCGAGCAAGAGTGGCTGAGAAGGCACGAGCCTTGAGCGCGATAACGTCAATTTTCGGCGAATCTGAGCCATCGCACGATTTCAGGATGCTGTCGTGCAAATGCGCAACGTCGGCGGCAACAGACTGCGCCTTGCTGACCTGTGCTTTGACGTGCTCGTTTACTGCTTCCACGTCTCTGATGTTGCGTACCGATTGATAAAGTTCGATCACGAGGCTGCCGTCAGGTGCCTGATCGACTAATTCGTCCAGCTGCACGATTGGATGGGTGGTCGTGGTTTCGGTCTGGACCTTCTGCTCGCCCGCACCCGGTGATATCTGTTCGTCGGCCAGCCTTGGGACCGCGCCGACTGCGGCAGCACACACGATCACCGCTATCAGACTTATGAGTCCTGCGCGCACAGTAACCTCCCTACCAGTGGTGACCTCCGTCCGCTCGCCAAGCGACGGAGAAAGTTCTCGCCATCGCTCACGCGCCGGAATTACCGAGCTTTCGCAGATTGGTTCGAATGTCCTCGATTGTCTGACCGACACTATCCAACACTCCGAGAAGCTCTTTGACCGCCGCCGCGGCGTCTTCGGCCATCAGCATTTCCGCTGCGCGCAGCTCCGCTGTTGTAAGTTCCTTCAGAGCGTGATCAATCGCGTTCGAGTGGTTGCTAACCGACTCGCGCGCACGCGTTACCTCCTGTTGATATTGCTGGTACCGGCGCATAAGCTCTTGGACGAACTCGGGTCCAAGCGTGGAACGCTGATTGTTGACACGTCCCATCTGCGCCGAAATCCAGCTCTGATATTGGTCGATGCTTTGGGATAGCGGCGCGTCTGGCTGTAATTGGACGCCCAATTGAACCAGGGCATCCCTCAAACTGCGAACCTCAGAAATTCGGCTTTCTACAGTCGTGCCGGACGCTGCTTTAAGACGATCAACCAAACCGGAGATCGTTGCCCCATATGATTCGAGCGTCTTTTGCTGATCCTGGAGGCGTGAGCGGAAACTCTCAACTTTCGCTCCATTAGGAATGGTCGGACTAGAGACGATGGGCGCACCACGTACTGTCGATGTTTCACCAGATGCAGCAAACGGCCACGATCCCACTAGGACCGCTGCTATAGCGACGACTATGTTCAATGATCTAAGCATGGCTACCACTCCCGCGGTAGGCGCTATGGAGATAGTAGTGGCGAGCGGCGCCGAATTCCTTCGCGCACTACCCCCTATCCGCACCGGCGTGATGTTAGCGAGCAGTGCGTATATGGATGGCGCATTGAATCACGGCCACCTCGCGCTGAGAATCGCACGCGAGCGCGGCATTCTGACTCAGGTAAGCAGACCTTCCCCTGGTTTATGAACAACTCCCGTCGGGGCGGCATGATCGGCTTGGCGGTCGTTGAAAGAGCGGGCATGCCAAGGCAGCGGCATCAAGAATTTCGTACGCGCATGCTCGCTCATCCAGCTTCCGTGGGGCGGCGGTAAACACTGGGCGCTGCTTTGACGATGATTCCGATGATGTTGTGTTCGTCACTTCCCTAGATACCGATGTGCTTCTCGAGTGCAGCTGAACAGCCCGTAAGTGCCGAAAGGGTCCCACCCAGACCACTCCGCTGATAACTTTGAGCTTTCCTGGGGATTAAGCTCGCTTGCTGCGTGCAAATCGGAGCTTTAGGTTCATAGTCGTCTCTCCTTCTTGGAAGCAAGAGGACGTTGGCATGACCCAACTAACCGTTGTCATCAGTAACTGTAATAGCGTGGATCGTGCCGAAATCAGCGTGCTGAAAGGCACGCTGAATATCAAATATGGCCCCAACGGACTTGGCAAAAGTACTTTGGCGAAAGCCATTGTCAGCCAAATTCGCGGAGATGGCACTCTCGGTGACCTCATGCCATTCAAAAGCCGCCGGAAGGCGGATGCACCGCCACCGTCTGTGCAGGGGATTGACGGTATGGGATCCGCCCTTGTCTTCGATGATGACTACGTCCAGCAGTTCGTGTTCCAGAAAGACGAAGTCCTTAAAAACAGCTTCGATATCTTTATCAAAACGCCGGACTATGTCGCGGCGATGGAATCCATCGACATTCTGCTAGCTGGTGTGAAGCAGACGCTCACCAACAATGCGGAAATCGAACAGGCCATTTCTGATTTCAAGGAATTGCGAGACGGGTTCGGCAAATCGAAGCCCGGCAATATTCCGAAGAACAGCAAGATTCATAAGGCGTTCGGCACCGGCAATAAGACCGAGAATATTCCCGAGGCGTTGAAGCCCTTTGAGACTTTCATCAAGAGCCAGGAGCCATCCAAGTGGATCGGCTGGCAGATCAAAGGCAACGAGTATCTGAAGTTGAGCGACAATTGCCCCTATTGCGCCACCCCACTTATTGGAGAGGGACAGAAAGATACCGCCCTCGCAGTCGAGAAGGAATTCGACGCCACGGCGGTCGGGCACCTCAACACGCTCAAAGCGGTCATCGAAAGGCTTGGCAAGTATTTCAGCGAAAAATGCCGCGTCAACCTGCAGAAGGTAACGAAAACCAAGATTGACCTGACCGCCGCCGAGGTAAGCTTCCTTACGGGCCTCAAGGCTGAGATCGACGGCATGATTGCCCAGCTGGAAGGTCTCCGGGCTATCTCCTTTTTCTCTCTGCGGGACGTGGACCAGATCAGTGAGAGGATCACGCCGCTGAAGATCGACCTGGCGCTAATGGAGAAGCTCGATTCCCCAGAGACCCGGAGCATCACAGACTCTGTCAATGCACAACTTGAAGACCTGCTTACGAAGGTTGGCGACCTGACCGGAAAGGTCAACAAGCACAAGGCCAAGATCAAAAAAGCGATAGAGGTCAACCAAGTCAGCATCAACACGTTCCTGAAGTCCGCCGGGTACAAGTACGTCGTCGAGATCGTTCCGGAGGACCAATCCTACAAAATGAAGCTGGTGCATCAGGATCTGGCCGGTCACCTTGAAACTGCGTCTAAGCACCTGAGCTACGGCGAAAAGAACGCCTTCGCCCTGGTTCTTTTCATGCACCAAGTGCTGAGCGAAAACCCGGACCTGGTGGTGCTGGACGACCCCATTTCGTCGTTCGACAAGAACAAGAAGTTCGCGATCCTGCACGAGCTGTTCCGGGGCAAGGCTAGCCTGAGAGGTCGGACCACCCTTTTGCTGACCCATGACATCGAGCCCGCCATCGATGTTATTAAAGGTACCAAGGACGTGTTTCAGGGGGCAAAACCATCGGCTTCTTTCCTTTCTTCGCGCGGGGGCATTGTGAAAGAAGTGCCTATCGCGAGGGAAGACATCCAGACCTTTGCCAGGGTCTGCAGGGCGAACATCGCCACGCTGCAGGACCCGATCCTGCAAGCCATTTATCTGCGGCGCGATTATGAATTACGTGATGAAGTCGGCGTGGAGTACAATCTGCTGGCAAGCTTGTTCAAAGGCCGCGCCGTGCCCACGCTGCAGACGGCAACTGAAAACCGGAACATGACCCCGGAGGAGAAGCGGGCAGCAGAGGAAAGTATCCGAAAAGAACACCTGCCAGGGTTTAATTACGATGCGCTGGTCGCCGAGGTAAACGACGTGAACGCTATCCGCGCCAAATTCGCCGCCACGGACGTCGGCTACGAGAAAATCCAGCTGTTCCGGATTTTCGACATCGAACACGACGATGATGTGATTCGCAAATTTATCAACGAGTCGTACCACATCGAGAATGAATACGTGATGCAGCTCAATCCGCATAAGTTCGAGAGCATCCCCGAATATGTCATTGACGAATGCGTTCGCATGCTGCCGCCTATTCAATAGACGTTGACAGCCTTGAATCGATGTGCACATGCGGGAGCTGACGATGCTCCTGGATGCATAGAAGCTCGCTAAAGGTGGCTGACGAGTGAGGCGGACAGTTTCAGGGCTTCGCGGAGAGAAAGAAGCTAGCAAACTAGCGACGGGCTGGCGATCAAACTCCAATGGAGTTTACTCCCATTCCGTTGCCGGATGAGCATGCCAACGGACGCAGCGAATAGGCGTTCGGTCCCCGCTGATGGTGCTTCTGATCAAAGCGCCCGCCTGGCCAGCGCCAGCATGCGTTCGAGGACACCAGTCGCAACAGCGTTCCGAAGAGAAAGTGCTTCGTTAGCCAAATGAGCGGATGCTCAGTCGTGAGCACCGTCATATCGTGGTCGGATCGAAATCGCGAGGTGTCCATTCCTCTCCGGGCTCTAGGTCAGCTAGGTCAACTACATGACCCGTGCCTTCGACCGGCCACCCTCCCATTTTGGCTGCCCCCTCGTAGGTTGCCATGCGTCGAGAGATAACCACTTCATCCGTCGCGATGTTGTAGAGCTTCACTTTGTAAACGGTGGTCCTGGCCATCTCTATTTCCATTTGCTCTTGATCTGCGTCGTGGGCATCTCCGGCCAGATGGATCAGCACTAAGTTGCCCCGCTTGGGCAGTCCCGCAAGCCGGTCGAGGATGTGCTGCGGGGCTCCTTCTTTGATTTCTACGCCGTATGCGTAAACCAGCCCATCGTCGTTGGCGATCTCATTTATCGTATACTCGATTTCGTTTAGTTCGTCGGGCGTGAGGTCAAGGGCCGCGGCAATCGCCTCGGCTTCCTCGCGGTCGTACTCATCGTCAAGCTGCCCGCTGCTCATTGCGCACCCCTGATCCAAATGCCGTTTCCTAAAGATCGACTTCGTCTGCGTCGGCTGCCAGGATATGCTCCAAGGCCTTTACATAATGAGTGAGCGGTGAGATTCGATCGAGTATCCTGGGCCGCGCTCGGAGCGGCTGTGGCATTTGGCGAGGCTCCAAATTCTCAGCGAGTGGGAATCAGTTCACGTCTCGAAGGTAGTTCAGCATACTGTTGCACGCATTCTCGGCCTCAGCGAAGCTTTGGAGCGGCCAGCCGAGAATCCTGATCGAGCCACGGCTCTGGTCAAGCGGACGCCACGAGGCGACGTAGCCCGACCTTCCGCGGAAGCCGCGACCAGTCGGGCTCTGGAAGCTGATCACGAACGAATAGCCGCCGCTGCTCGCACTCCATATTTCCATGTCTTCGACAGCGCGATGGAATTGCAGGGGCATCAGGCTCCGTTCGCCTGGTCAACCCGAGGACGAAATGCTTCGGTCGAGCGACGTGACGGGTCAATAAACGGCAGCTCTCCCCGGCAAATTGCGGTTCCTCGTCAAGCCATGGCAAAGATCCGGAATTCCCAGCAGCTCGGCTTATTCGGCCCAGCAACCTGCCTCGATCCTCGCTTGAAAACTACAGATGTGAAGGTGTTCAGCGAAACCCATTCCTTAGCATGGATTTGTCCTCTGTTGTCGTTTCGATCAACTGTCTAAGCGGGTAGTTGACTGTGACACGAGGCGTCGCCTGAGAGAGGCTCGAGAGTTGCGGATGAAAGATCGTGGCAGGTCAGATTGAGGACGATTGCACATATACGACATGTTAACGACAGTTGCATCCCTCAACTCATCGCGCGTTTTCGGTTTTGCTCCGTTCAACGCTTTAGCGGCAACGTAACTCGGCGCCGAAAAGTGCAAAGCGCTGTCCCTGCCATGCGCCACTACGTTTCACTGGCCAGCCTTGCCAAAAACAAAGTTAGTCGCTCCCGGGTCGTCACCCCGTGGGTAGGCTTTGTAGCGCCATGTGGTGCATGCGGCGCCTACTAGGATTGGCGGCTGTCCAAACAATTAGCCACGCCAAGGACACGACCTCATGCGAAGCCAATTGAGCTTCGAAAATGCGCATAAGGTCGCGAGTTGTAACAGCAAGCGCGTGCTCACCTACCAGGACTAGTTGTTGATTAGGGCGACGGAGGCATGCCAACGTTACTAACGAAGCTGACGCTGGTCAAAGCGCCGGCTTGCCCAAAGGCAGGGGGCGTTCGCAAATAGTGGAGGAGAGATGTCATGGATCGCTCTGTCGCCGCTATCGCACTAACGTGTCTGGGAATCGCCCTTTCCAGTGTTGCCGTCGCACAGACGGCTAGACAGGATAACAACACCCTTCCAGGGCAGGAGCGCGCTCTCAGTGTTGCGCCCGGCTCAGTGCAGCCGACCAGAGGAGTCGTGTTTTTTAGCGGCAATCAACTCAGACGGCAGTATAGCTGGCTGCTTCGGTTGCAACACCGCGAACACCAAGAGGTTGGGGCTGGCACATATCAGATCGAGTTCGGGCACAACGTACAAGCAATCAGGGTTGGAGCCGATGGGTTCAGGCCGACACCTTGATGATCGGTGCGGAAACGCTTGGTGTAACACTGCTGATCGGGCCGGCAACGACAATGCAGTTTGGGTGAACTGCCAGACGAGCAGTGCGCCGGTTGATGCATCCTTTTTCTTGTTCGTCGCAAGATAAAGCGACCGAATTTTCGTGTTGCTCCCAACTCCAACGAGGATGATCGGCCTTCGCACGCTGATAGAGGGTGGGTAAGAAGTCGAGTGTATTTGCTAGTCAGGCATTTTGATCTCTTGCCCGCACGCGAGTGCCGTCTCGAACCGCAAATGATGACAGTGCGCGTATAACGAAGGTCTAGTCCGCTCGAAATAATCCGCTTTGCGCTTCTAGCGGTATCGTTAATGGCCGCGAAGCTTGCATGATCCTGCGCGACCTGCAAACCGAGGAAGGCCAACGCATCTCACACAATATCAGAGTTCTTCGAGGGCGTTTTGAGTCGGAGGTGGTGGCGAAGGAGGAGGCTGCTCGTGCTCGCCGGGCAAGGGCTGGGAGAGGTGCTTATAAAACGCGAGGAGACGATGCGCGATCTTCGATGCTTGGCCAGCGATGAGGAGCTTCAACACTCTATCTGTGAATCGCCGAGGCTTACTGTTGCCGGATGTTGATCCTAATTCTAAGATCAATTATAGAGCGTTGCCGATCCGTTCTCTTTCTGTTAGTCTTGCATAAGAGAGGGTGAGTCGGATTCATTGAACGTCCACGACGGACTCACGTTTGGGAGATTCATTTTCTCCGGGCATTGGGTTCCTGACTGGGTTGGGGATCCATATCCCGGAGGAAGTACGATGCCTGAAGAACTATCCCCTAATGCCGCTCAAATCGTCCAAAAGAGCCTCGAGCGAATCCAAAGTCCCGATCAAATGCACGATCTAAACTTTGTCGTTGAAAGAGAGGTTGGCGAGTTAAGCCTAACTCTCAAAGGTGAGGATGCGCCGTCTTACCTTCGACAGGCACTTGTTGAGATTGCGCAAGCCTATGTGAGATCGATGGCTGAGCGCAAATTTAGTCCCACTGTGCCGGCCGAGTAATCGCACATAACACTTCGCTAAAGCCCGCAGTTGCGGGCTTTTCCTTACGCCATTTTCCCGAGAGCTGGGCTATGCCCGGACAAGCGTTGAAATAAGTCCAGTGCGAAACGGTCCGTCATTCCGGACACATAGTCGACCAGGACAACCATGCATTTGTACGGATCGGTAGCGACCATTCGCTTGCGATTCTCTTCTGGCATTAAACTGTAGAGGTTTCTGCTTTTGTGATTCATGTCCTTAACTGAACCCTTCTTAGCAATGTAATCTTCGATCATTGTCCCAAACAAATCCAACAGGCCTATAATCACATTGAAACCCGCCGCTTCCAGTTGGATTTTATTTTTTTCCAAATAGACTCTCTCCTCGCAAGCCGTTCGGATTTCCGTCGCCGCGCCAGCAAATTTTGACACCTTTATAAGTGGTTCTTTGAACCTACCGCTTAAAATTGTGCTTCTGTTGTCCAAAAAAGCGGTAGCAGCACCTTCGATCAATGTTGCCGACGCAAGGGAACGTAAGAAAGATATTTTGTCTTGTTCGTTATTGCATTTGTACGCGTTATATTCGTCGGCATAGTTTCCCATGTCGACAATCTTGAGTAGCAAAGCTTGAGAGTCGTCAAACTTTAACTGCTTTACCCTGTGTGCATCGTCGACATCGGTGGTCAGGTACGAAATGTCATCGGCCGCTTCGACGAGAAACGCTAGTGGATGCCGACTGTAAGTGCCGTCTGCGTTGTTCATTCCCAACGCGGTGAAGATTTTCCTGGCCGCGTCCGAATCGTCAGCCATGTATCCGAACTTCTGTTTATCGGGGGAGCTGGTCTCAGACGGAAATGGATATTTTGAGAACGCTCCAGCCACTGCATATGTTAGCCTCATTCCGCCCTCTTCCCTCCACGAAGAGAGGCGGGTCATTATCCGAAAGCCTTGCGCGTTTCCATCGAAGTGAAGGAAATCGTACATGGTGTGGGCATCTGATAGCGTCGAATTGAATGGGGAGCCCGGTTTTGTTTTTTCCCGGAGGAACCATGTCTTTATGGCCTCCTCGCCGATGTGTCCGAATGGTGGATTGCCTAGGTCGTGTGCCAGGCACGCCGCATACACAACATCCGATATGTCCTCAGGATCTATATTTCCGCGTTCAGACGCCGAGAGCCGTCTCCCAATGCCGCGGCCGAGTATTTTCCCAACGAAGGCGACCTCATTGGTATGGGTGAGCCGAGTACGGAGGTAATCATAGGCTGGAAACGGATAAACCTGCGTCTTCCCCTGCAGTCGTCTGAACACCGACGTATAAATGATCTTCTCGGCATCAAGCTGAAAATCCGAAACGATCTGCCTTGCTACGGAACGGCGAACATACGTGTTCGCCGTGTAGCGTTCCTCGGACATCAAGGTTTTCCAATCCATGACTTTCCTCGCTTTAGACGGCCTAATCATTTGTGCACGAAAGATCGGATCAACGTATCTTAAATTCAATACCTCGATGATAATGCGAATTCTCAGCCACCACAACCTGTTGTCGAGCTGCGGCTCAAGCGCATCCCCGCCTCATCGATCTCGCTTGAGAGTTTGCTGCAGAAGGGCGGTGCACCTAACTTTTGATAGTGCTCTCCAAGCGGGGCCTCCGAGGCATCGCCGCGGTTGATTGTCGATCGCCCGTTGCTCCAGCCGCGCCACTTGGCCCACAAGCACCCTGAGACTCTAACCGCTGCTGGAACTCAGCGGTAGGTCAAAAGTATGTCAATGAGCTCCAAAGTGTTTGATTTGGAGATGTGGGCGCCGACGAGACTTTCGTCTTATGAGCCAACGCAATGCATGCGGCTCATGAAAGCTTCTTGAATTGATGGGCTTCCGCTGTGAGTTAAATATGGTTCGCATCACGGTGCTGGATCCCTCCAGAGGAATATCCAGGATGCTGATGCAACAAGTGCTGGCATGGGCTATAAACCCGGACGGCTTTGCGTCGCCCTTCGATGCGATCAAGGGCACCGAGGTAGTGCCAGAAGATTGTTTGGTTCAATGCCGTCCGCACCAGTCTTGAGGTACTTTCGACCGTTACTGCGCTCGGCAACTATAACCTTGGTGCGTGCTCCAGCGGCGTACGTCCAATAATCGTGTATGCGCTTGTCGATGTTGTAGATTGCATCATCAATAAGGTGTTTCCATCCTGCGCCACCGATCGCGTCGATACGCTGGTCTCGATCGGCTCCGTCAGGAACATGGCAGGTAACTTGGTAGCTCGTCATTAGATCGGCCCCCTTTCAGCTTATCTGCCGCGCTTCTTGGGTGACGCCGGCGGTTTGACCCGAACCCGCTCGGTCTCGGTGGTCTTCGGATGGTTGTCTGCGTAGCGTTTCGTAACAAACCGGCCATCCTCAGAGTCCCGTCGCACTGTCTTCTTGGGTTCTTTATCTCTCGTGCTCATCGTTATCTCCCGTTGCATTCATTGAATTAGCTGCATGTAGACTATTACAGCCGTTAACGGCGAAGCTACCTTGGGGCAGCTAACGCGCATTAGGGCAAAGTGCCGAGGCTCAAGAGGATGGGCGCCACCTGCCTATGTTCCGCTTGGAAGATACACCAGGTTGATTTTGGATACAACTCCAGCGTTCAAACACCTGCTTAAGCAGCTCATGAAGAGCTCATGAATCTCGGGCTGGGAGTCAACAGGGCGTTCGGACCTTGAATAGTGAACGTACCGAGTGGGCACAAGAAATCCTGCGCGACCTGCAAACCGAAGACGGTCAACGCATTCTGCACAATATCGAACTTCTTCGGGAGCGGTTTGATGCGGAGGTGGTGGAGGAGGCGTCGCGTGCTCTCCGGGTAAGGACGCGAAAGGAGTCTATAGAGAGCGAGGAAACGATGTGCCATGTCTGCGCCTCGCATGCAGTGAGCTCTCTCCGGAGACTTCCTTGTATATGCATCGCAGGTCGAGACACTCGGGTGAGACTTGGGGGCCATTTTAATAACATACCCCCACGGAATATATCTCCGCCGCGCACATTCCTAGACCCGGAACTCCATGCAAGCGCGTTAAAAGGCCGTGCGCATGCTACTCAGCGCCAGTCGCGATCGCACTCAGAAACGAAAAATCAACGGGCCTTGGCAAGCTGCCCAACAATACTCGGGTGTCACTTGCTCGGGACGTCAGGCGCCAAGCGATACTGGTTCAGTCTTCTTCATAACGGAAATGTAGGCGCCTATTTTCGGCCAAGTCGCAGATCCTTCCTTGATGATCCTCTCTTAGGCAATTGTAGGCGCGAGAAACCGCGAGAGGTTGTGCCCGAAGCTTCCATTTCTCTCGCCGCCCAACCAATTCTGGTAGGTGTGTCGCGGATCTTTTTGGTGACACAATCCAGCACGAGTGGAAAGGAGCCAAAAACCCATCAAAAGGGACAAACCAAAGTAGAACCTATGTAGTTCATCGAGTCCGAGCGAAACTGTGTCCGGTTGGGCCAATCGTCCTCACGCGCAAGACGTGCCTTATGGTTGTTGTCATGCGCGTCGGATGTCAGGCGCTTGGCGGAAAGCCAACAAGACGGGCGGCGATTTCACAGGTGTGACGCGAAGAAAATTAGTTTGTTCTCGACGCGGGGCTCGCAAAGTCTAGCACGCAGATTGCTCCGCGTGCTCCAATGGAGGGGCTGGTTGTATTGTCCTCGCGCATCCCGCGTCGTGGGGTGCGACCTAAGCTCCTGAGGGGAGGCCGCAATGGCGTTTGTGGTGCTTTGATTGGAAATCCCAAGCACAGTTATCAGGGCGCCCAGCAGGGCCTTATGAAGGTACTTAAGGACGGCCAAGGTGTTTAATGAGGCCACGACGAGACGATCGGCAGGCTCGTCCTAGTCGACGGACGACGGCGCAGCGGTGTGCCGGTATAATGGGGGGGTCGTCAGCGGTCCCGAGTTTGGCGTCGAGGGCGCGAGCGTCGAAAAGAGTGGCGCCTCGGAGCTTTAGTCTTTGCTGTTACACGCCGGCGACAGCTGTCTACATCGGAGCACCGATCATGTCTGCACCACCCAAACTTGGCGTCCTGGCCATCATCGGAACCGGAATCCAAGGAGGACGGCAGTTGACCAGAGAGGCGATCACGCGGATCAAGAGTTCCGATGTGATCATGTTCTGCGTCTCCGAGCCACTAACGCGTGACTGGCTGCTTGAGCTGCGCCCAGACGCGGAGGATCTCTCGGGCTTCTACGCGGATGGTAAGGATCGGCGCACCACCTACGAGGAAATGGTCGAGAGCATGCTCGAGCCGGTTCGCCAGGGCAAGTCCGTCACGGCGGCGTTCTATGGCCATCCGGGCGTCTTTGTCTCGCCCTCACACGAGGCCGTCAAGCGCGCCCGGCGCGAGGGCTATCGCGCCTTCATGCAACCGGCCATCTCCGCGGAGGCCTGTCTTTATGCTGACCTTGGCATTGATCCGGCGGAGCACGGCTGCCTGTCCTTTGAGGCGAGCGAGTGGCTCGTCTTCGGCCACAGGCTTGATCCGAGCTGCACCGTAATCCTATGGCAAGTCGATTGCGTCGGCGAGGCCAGCTATCAGAGCGAGGGCTACAACGGTGCGCATGTGCCGCTCCTCGTCGAGGGCCTGCTACGCTATTATGACGCTGGTCACGTTGGATATCTCTACCATGCGCCCGTATTGCCGATCGGCCGCCCAAAGGTTTGGCCGGTGAAAATTGGTGAACTGCACGAGACACTGCGGCGGTACAGAACCGCCGGGACGCTGTTCATCCCACCGGCGGCAGAGCCGCCAGTCGACCTCGATATGGCGCGCCGCCTCTGCATACCTGCCGACGAACTTGAAAGGGATACGCACATGCCCCCCTGGCGTGTCGATCCGCGTTTTCTGATCGTCGTGGGCAACACGGTCGAGCCGGAGCCGCGCCTGTGACCAGCGAGCGGGCGACTCCCGCCTGTGTGAAGCAGACGTGCAATTTCTCCGAGGGTGCACTATGGGATGCCCTTATCGGCGCTCGTCCGGAGGTTTGGCGATTTGAGATTCCCTTACCCCTCCTCGACCCCGCGCCTCTTGCAGAGGTCTTCGCCTCCGATTGGCCAGCGATCGTCCGCTCCGATATCGTGCTTGACGCCGAGGACGCGCATGCAGCTTTTTTTGCAAGAGTTGAACAGGCGCTGGCGCAGGGGCCCGGTTTCGCGCTGCTCAGCCGCATCCCTGTCGAGGCCCTTTCCCTCCGTGAGGCGCGCTTGCTCCACATCATACTGTCGAAGAGGTTTGGGCGCTTGCGCCCGCAGGACGTGTCAGGATCCTTCCTCTGCGACGTGGTCGATTCGGACATGTCCGGCCGCATGCACAGCGACGACCAAATTGCGCTCGGACGACGCTGGAATAACTTGCCGTGCCATACCGATCACGCCTTCGGCCGTGACCCACCTCGCCGCCTGGCCTTCCTTTGCTTCCGCGCCGCCGAGGTAGGCGGCGCGGTACGGCTTGCTAGTGCGGCGACGCTGCTCGCACGTGTCGCGAAGATGGGCCCCCACCTGGTCGAGGATCTGCGGCGCCCTGTCCCCTTTGATGCGACGCGTCAGATTGACGTTTCCGACGATGCGGTCGACGCTGTCGCAATCGTCGGCTCCGATACAGGCGGCACTCGGTTGCGCTATCTGAATCACCAGATCGCTCACGCGCGCCTCGATCCGCGACAGCGCGAGGCGGTGGGAGCTTTGGAGATGGCTCTTGCCGAACCCGGGCTGGTAGCCGAACTCATGCTCTCACCAGGTGACGTGCTTTTTATTGACAATGGGGTCGTCCTGCATGGCCGGGGCGCTTACCGCAACAGGCAGGTACCACATACTCCGCGTCATCATCTCCGTCTCTGGTTGAGTTAGCTCACGCTTGCCAGTCAACTTGTATTCCTGCCAGATATGGTAGTTGTCGCTACATTGTTGCCGAGCATACTGCTCTACTCACGATCGATGTGTGGGAGACCAACATGGCAGAGTCGAAGCTCTACGATTTTTTGCGCGGACTCAACGACGATTCTAATAAACTCACTGAGTTCGAGAACGATCCAGAGAGCGCTATGGATGCTGCTGGCCTCACTAGTGAGGAGAAGGAGGTAGTCAAGAGCGGTGATGAGGAGCGGATCATGCGTCAGCTCGGTGCTCAGGACGCTGCGCAGGCAGCCTTCCGCGTAATTCGCATCCGCAATATTCGCATTCGCTTCGGAGTTTGATCGTGGCGGCGACGGCGAACGCCGTCGCTCGCCTTCTGAGGGGGGGGCCGAGTGATGGGTTGCCTAACTGTGGTTGGAAGCGGGATTAAATCTCTCGCTCATATGACTGCGGAAGCGGTCGCTGCAATCCGGCTTGCCGACAAAGTGCTCTATGGAGCCGGCGAGCCGCTAACAATTGATTGGGTGATGCGCAACGCGAAGTCAGCGGAGTGTCTCGACGAGCTTTACGAAGAGGGCAAAGATCGCATGCTGACTTACAATGCGATGGCGGAGGTGATCCTCTCGTATGTGCGCTCGGGTCTAAAGGTCTGCGTCTCATTCGAGGGTCATCCGGGGATCTTTGTCGATGTTGCGCATCGCTGCATTCGAACGGCTCGCGCGGAAGGTCATCAGGCGCATATGTTGCCGGGTATCTCAGCCCAAGATTGCCTAGTTTCAGATGTCCTAATCGACCCTGCCGAATACGGCTGCCAATCCTTCGAGTCGACGGACTTCCTCTTGCGCGGCTACGAGCCGGACGTAACGAGCATGCTCGTTCTCTGGCAAGTTGGCTGCATCGGCCTTTCGACGTTCTCGCGTAACCGCCAGCCGAAGAAGAATGTACGCATCCTTACAGAGGTATTGGAGAGGTCTTACGGCGCCGACCATCCGGTGATCGTCTATCAGGCTGCGCTGTTCTCGGTGTCATCGCCGAAAATTCTTGAGACGCCGCTACGCGGCCTGCCCGAGCACGATCTTGGCCTCGCCACGCTCTACGTCCCGCCACTCCGCGAAGGCTCGGTGAATAGAGAGTATCTTACCCGCTTTGGCATCGCGTGAGCGCGATCGCCTTCAACTGATCAGGCCGCGTTCGACGCCGATCAAGAAGGCGTAAGCCGTTGCTGTGTCTCGGAACTGTTCATGCCGGCCCGAACGACCCATGTGGCCTGTGTCGAATTCCGTCCTTAGGAACTGCATGCCGCTTCCGGTCGACATCGTTTGCAGACGTGCTATCCACTTAGCCGGCTCCCAGACTGACACCTGCGTGTCATGCAGGCGCGCGAGCGCGAGCACGTGCGGATAGGGTTGAGGCTGGAGTTTCTCATACGGCGCGTACGAAAGAATGCAGCGACGGTCCATGGGATCATTCGGATCCCCCCACTCGTCGTAGTCCGTTGTCGTGAGCGGAATCGTCGGATCGGAAAGAGAGTTAAACAAGTCGACAAACGGCGCGATAGTAACCGCGGCACGGAATAAGTCCGGCCGTGCATTTAGAGCCGCGCCGACGAGTACGCCGCCGGCGCTCTCGCCCATGGCGTAGACACTCGAAGCGAGTCCGACCTCAAGTGTGTATTCGGCGCAGGCGACAAAATCGGCTACGCTCGTGGGCTTGTTCCGCCGGCGACCCGCTTCATGCCAGACGCGACCGAGTTCGCCACCGCCACGCACATGCGCGATCGCGATCCGAAAGCCGCGATCAATCAAGCTGAAGCGCGGCAACCAAAGATAAGGGTCGATGCTGAAGCCATAGGCGCCGTAACCGTAGACGAGGGTTGGGCATGGCTGTTCACGATCGCTCTTGCGAGACAGGATGGTCAGCGGAACGCGCGCACCGTCTGGACGGTCAACGCGATGCTCCTCCACAGCGTAGTCGTTTTGATCGAAGTTTCCCGCGGCTTTCTCATGCTTGAGCACTCTAGTCTCTCTCGAGTCGAGATCGATCTCACAGATACGGGGAAAATCGGTATAAGTTGCCCATTCAAATCGGATGCTTCTGGCATCGAGCTCAACATTGTCTTTGAAAGCGACCGCGGCAGGCTCATGCGAAGGCGCGAATACGCTTTCGATTTCCCTTCCGGTTGGAATGATCCGTCCGCGCATTGCGCCGTCAACGCGCTCAGTCACAGCAATACTGCCTTGCAGCACCTCGAAATCCTCAAGATACGACCCTGGGTCCGGCGCCCAAAATGGTCGCCAAGCATGGGTTTCCGCAACGTCGCGCGAGGCGCGCATCAGACGAAAATTCGAGGCATCATCATTTGTGCGGATAACGAAGGCGGCTCCATCGAACTGAACCTCATATTGGCATTTCGGCCGCCGCGCCGCAACGAGACGCGCCGGCCCAAGGATGTCATCCCCCGCCACGAAACGGACCTCGTCCTCTTCGCCCGAACTACTCCGTATAAAGACGAAATCGTCCCCCTTCGAAGGGTAGATGGAGCATGAAAAGGCCTCATCTGTTTCGTCATAGACGGTCTCGGCGGTCTGCGGGGCTGCGCCGATCCGATAGCGCTTCACCCGACGCCAGCGCAAAGTCTGGGAGTCGAGTTCAGTATAGAACAAAACCTCCCCGTCCTTCGACAAGACCATATTTCCGGACGCGCCGCTGATCGCCTGCGGCAGGACGGCGCCCGTAGTGAGATCCTTGAAGCGAATCGTATACAGCCGCTCGCCGGTGACATCGATGGCAAAGGCGAGCAGGCTGGAACGCCGATCGGCGCAAACTTGAATGTCGCACGATGCGTGCGACGCTGCGATAGCGGCGTAGTCCAGAATCGTTTCGCGGGTCTCCGGGTTGCGGGAATGCGCTCGCTCGAAGCGGGGATATTCCGCGCCTTCGGGGTAGACAAAGCGATACTCGTACTCACCATATCTATAGGGCACGGTCTCGTCCGAACGCGGCGACCGAGAAGCGATCTCCTCAAAGATTTCTTGCTCAATACCGCTCGCCGGCGCCATGGCCGCTGCCAGGCGCGCGTTCTCTTCCTGCAGAAAGAGAAGGAAACGCGGGTCGGAGACATCGCGCATCCACGAAAAATCGTCGGCGTCCTTATGCTTACTTCGCTGGGCCATAACTCGAAGGCCGTCTGCATGCGTACCACCCAAGGACTGTAGACTCACTGCGAGCACAGTCAAGGGGCCTGATAAACCCACCACTGGCGAAGGGACGGATTGGCAAGAATAGCTCGTCGCTCGTCTGACGAGTGCTATTCAGGTTTACTGAGCAATCCCCAGGCCTATATCGGAGTGATTTCCAGCGGCGCGTGGGGCCTCAACGGAGCAATTGGATAAGCACAAAAAGGACACCCGAGATGTGCCTGTTGCTCTTGTTAGCCCATAGGTGCTCCTGATGAAGAACGTTGATGCCCACCACTTGCACGCTCCGGTAGTACTTCCTGAGCCGTGTTGAGCTTCAGTCCATTTCTCGCGCTCGTATCGATCCATGATGTTCACCTGTTCGCCGTCAGGGCCTGTGAGACAAACAGGGGGATTCCGGAGGGAGGATTTCTGGTTCAGCGTAGCTACCAGGAGCGACGATGAGACAGAAATCCGGACCGGGCTGTCCGATCCCCGCGAATTACGGCCAAAGGGTTGCTGACGTCTACACTCCTGATCTCAATATCGACGCCATCGAAGTGAAAGCACGGAACTTCCGCTGAACTAGATTCGAACCTGGCTACGCAAGCATTCGATCGCCGATCGAACGGCGTCGTCTTTAGGCTGCACGGTGCCCCATTCCTTCCAAAAGTCGCGCGTGGCGCTATCAGGCGTGACCTTTGGGATGTCCAATTTAATACGCGTCGGCAGGAGCACGGCATCGCCTAAGAGCAGCGCTTCGCCGGTGTCGAGAAGCGGCAGGATGCTTGTTAGTCCCACTAAGGAATCGGGCATGAGCCGCTTTATCACGCCTTGATCTGTCTCGTTGGTCAGCCGCAAGGCGAGGAAGTTGTTGCATTGGCTCAAAATTGTTCGGCTTGCATCTGACGGCCGCTGACTGACGACCAACAGCGAGAAACCATATTTCCGACCTTCTTTGGCGATCCGCTCGAACGAACCGAGCGCTTGGCGCTGCACAGTGTCAGCGTCATCTCGGACGGGAAGATAAAGATGGGCATCGTCGCAGAGCAACGTGACCGGTGTGCGATTCTTAGGGCTCATCCAAAACTGAACATCATAAAGCAGTCGGGCGAGAGTGCTGGTTACGATTGGAAGCCCGTCAGCCGGTACTTCCGAGAAATCAATCACCTTGATGCCGGAGCCCCGTTCGACGTGAGCAGCCTGAGAACTTGTTTCGCCAACCAGTCGTATGACATCGCCTGCACCGGCGGAGCGAACATAAATCCATATCGTCTATCGTCGAGCTTCGCTTCGAGTCTCGATAGGAACCGAGTGAGTTTGTCCTCCCACTCGCCCTTGATTGGGCCGGTCTTTCCTATGCCCTTCGTGGTGTTGTCGATATCGAGTAGCTTGAGAAGCCTTTGAACGTCATAGGGAATTGGCGAGTCAACGGTGAAGGTCTTTTTCACGGCTTCTTGTTTTTCCGCCTCAAGAGTTTCACCTTTGAGAGTTCTGACATGCAAAGTGAACCGAGATGCCTGGTTTGGCGCATTCTGGTCGCTCCGGTCCAGAATCATTGAGAGCATTTCATCGCGGTTCAGAAGCCAGTACGGGAGGAACAGTACTTCCTCGCCAGGCTTTCCCAGATCGCCCGGTTCAGCGATACGAAAGCGCTGCGCAAATCCGCCCGCATTTTTGTCGGCCAGAGGTGCGTACTCGCCGTGCATGTCGAATACGATGATGTTGGGATATTTTAATTTGGCGGCTCGCTCAAGGATTAGGGCGACGGTCCAGCTCTTGCCTGATCCGGTGCTTCCCAGAATGGCCGCATGGCGTTGAAAGAATTTGTCGCCACTTGCGATCGCATCCGCTGATCGATCCGCGACAAATGTCCCAAGCTTCAAGCGTTCGTCTTCCGAGAACCCTGAGCCGAGGATGCCCATAAATCGTTGAAGGTTCGCAGCTTCAATGACGAAGCATTCGCGATCGATCTGAGGAAAGCTATCCGCCCCGCGCTTAAAGATATTGGCTTTTCCTCCTTCGACCGTGCGAAAGGTACCGATGAGCACGGCTTGTATCAGTTCCGTCGGAACGGCGGCCAGCAACGCGCCATCTTCGCCGGCGTCCTCGAGATCCGGCAGCTCTTCCCGCAATGTGCGAGTGACGCGTTCCGTCATCGCGAAGACCATCTATGCGCCAAGGCACGGCAACGACCGCCTGCTGCTCGGGCTAAAGGGCAGCCTCAACGAGTACGAGCTGGATCTGTTGCGCCAGCGCTCGCTCTCGGCCCGCTACGAGAAGGCGCGCCGGGGCGAGTTGGTTGTGACAGCGCCGGTCGGCTTCGTGAAGGCCGGCGACC
>NZ_PTFE01000032.1:0-78519 GCF_002936975.1 Bradyrhizobium sp. AC87j1 | reverse complement strand
CGCCAGTGCCGCCCATACCCTGCACCGAGCCGTTCAGGACGATATTGATCGTAACGCCAACCGGCCAAGAACCGACATTGAAGGCCGGCAGTGCCGTCGACGTCGATCCGATGATGACGCCCGCATTGATCGTGGCAGTGACGACGTCTCCAGCCTGCGGCGCAGGATAGATCGAATCGTGCGCGCCCCTCAGATTGACGTTGAAGGTGCTGGCATCGAAGACGATCTGCCGGTTCGAAAGGTCCTGGTCAGGCGCGCTCCACAGCATCTCCTCTGCCTCGACCGTGAACCTATCCGGCCCTGGGTTCACGCGCGTCGTCTGGATCGGGATGTCGCTCTGAGCCCCCGTTGCATCCTGCACGCAAAGGGATTCGACGCGGTAGCCCTGGCCTAGCTCGACATCGGTCATGGCGTAACGCGCGGTCGCGAAGGTCACGCGGCGCGGTGGGTCCCGAAAGCGGCCGATGAGGATCTTGCCGAGCCGATCGGCAACGGTCCTGCCGGCTTCAGGAATCCACCGCGAATAGATGACCCTGATCGCAGGCGACCCATAATCCGCCTCCGCATTCGCGTCGATTGTGAGAGAGGTGGATCGGTAATTGTCGAGGTTCGAAAGCGGCTTGGTCGGATCCTTCTGGCCGAAATAGACCTGCACGCGCGACAGCCTCTGATCGGGCTGTTCTTTAAGCGTCAACGACTTCTCAAGCGTATTGTCCGGCGTGAAGGTGTTCGCATCGGTGAGAACGCCGTGCAGAACCTTCAGCCGGAGTTTCTGCGCCAAATTGTCGTCCCAGATGGCGAGCCCCGCCTGCTCGGCCAATTCCGACAGCAGCGTGGCGACGGAAGTCGGCTCGCAAACATTCGCAGTATAGACCGTGCCGAGATAGGCGGCGGTTTCCGATTGCCACTCCGCCAGGTTGATATAGCTCGCCGGCACGCCGGCGTAGTTCACCAAGAGGTCATAAGCGATGTTGGCGACATCCATCCCCGAATACCGGAGCACCCGCTGGACTCGATCCTGGGCCTTGTGCGTCGTCGCCGTGGTGCCGAGCTGCCCCCGAACCACTGTCAGCGAATTGCCGGCCCGCGACGTGAACTGCACGATCTCGTTGCCGCCGATGCAGAGATAGTCGCTTCCACCGAGCGGATATTCGGCATTGCCGATTCCGGATGGAAGTATTGCGATCGAGGTCGCGGTGGCCGTGATGTCGGCCGCCAGGAAACCGTTCGACAGCGCAGGCGCCTGCGCCCGATCGCCATCGGCAAACTTCAGCATGTCCTTTGCGATGATCGTGTACTGGCCGTCCGGCGTCGGACCGTCGAAGCTGTCGACGAAGAAATAGCGCGTCTCCATCTCGGCAAGATTTTGCCCGACGACGCCGCTGATCCAACGCAGGCTGCGGCCGCGCAAGAACGGCTGGCGAGCGCGGAACTTGCCCCAATAAGTTCCCTGCGAATAGGGATCATAGGCGCGCTCGGCCCGGTACTTGTCGTAACCGTGCCCCGTGTCGGAGTGCGGATGGTCGCGAAACGTGATCGTCAGCGACGCACGCTGTCCGAGATTCCTGCCGAGCGAGACCGTCGCCGGCGTGAACTCGACGGACAGGATCGAGGGAATGCAATCGATCTCGCGCGGCAGGTAATCGGCCGGCTTGGCAAAGCGCAACGCCACCTCAGATTCAGTGAAGTGCGCGCGGTCCTGGCACGTCTTGATCGAGTTGAAGCACTTTGCATTGCCCGTCGTCGGGATCGATGCCGTGCACGGTGCGACACCATAAGTGAGCGAGCAGAACGGAATGTCGATCTCGATAAAGGTCAAGGATTGCGTCATCAGACTATCCCGCCCACCTTGAGATCGAACGCGATGCGGTTCGATGGCCCTGTCGGCACCGGCATCGGGTCCTCGATTGTCCAGCAATAGCCGATCTCATATGGATAGCTTTCCGGCCGCCAGCCGAAGAAGAAAGGCGTCTCGGCCGCCACCGCGAGGAATTCATCCCCACCATGGTCGCGATACCAGGCCGGCGACAGCAGCGAGAGCGGAATGACCGTCTCGCGCCAGGCCCCCAGCACGATGCGCCCCAAAAACTTGCCGCTTTCGCTGCGGCCGTTCTGGACGTTGTGGCGGCGCGCCTGCGTCAACGGCGTATGACCCACATAGATCTTCCGCTCGAGCACCAGCAGCTTGCCAACGTAGAGAACGGCTGCCCGCGGCAATTGACCGTTGATCGCATTGAGCACCAACGTCAGTCCCGCGAGCGATTGCGCCCTAAAGCGGAACATCACGGGACTGTCATCACGAAGCAGCACCTCCTCGACCAACGTGTTGCCGAGAGAGTCCAGGATGCTGAACGGAATCTGCTCACTGCCGAAATTGTGTCCGGCGATGCCGACATAATCGAGCTTGTCGATATAGCCGGTCGTCACGTTCACGTACTGCAGACCGCTCGCGTCCGCGCGCCAGTCTAAGTGAGTTGCCGGATTGGCGAGGTTTGCGGCCGGAAAAGCCGGGTCGGCACTGTTCGCAATCACACCGCTCGGCGTCACGACGTTGTGCCATCCGATCACGGGATGGTCGAGCGTGACCGGAAACTCCGGCGTGGCATCGGTCAGAACGAAGTTTTGCGAGATGACAAGGGACATCAGGCCGACTTCACATTGAGGACGTAGCCATCAGCAAGCATGCCGTTCAGCCCGTCGATGGTTTCACGAAGCCATTCGCGCGTGGCGCCGGCGCCCATTACCAGGGTCACCGGCGTCGGCGAGCCGCCGCCGCGACGGCGATCGGCGCCGCCCTCGTCCGGCCGCCAGATATCGACCTGCTCGCCGGGCGAGGCCATGATCGGCACGAACTGCGAGTCCAGCCCGCCGCTGCCGCCGACCGTAAACGAACCGCCGGTCTTGAAGCCGGTCGGTACGCTCTGGCTCTTGATGCTGGCGACCAGGCGCGCACCCTGTGCCAGCACCGCGGCCATGGCGGCGAGGTTCGCCGGGAACGGCAGCTCGAGCGCCTTTGCGGCGCCCGTAAACATCGAAATGGTCGCCTGGATGGCGCCGAACACCTGCGCCGCCTTGGCCATGCCGGCGCTTTCCTTGCCGAATGCGCCGGCGATCGTAGCGAAGCTGCCAGCGATCGAGGCGCCGGCCTGCCCCCATGTCGTCTGCGCCGCCTCTGCAACCTGCTTCTGCCGCTCGCTGTAAGTCTCGAGAGTGATGACGCCGGCCTGGTACAGCTGGTTAAGCTGCGTCATCTGCGTCTCGAATTGCTGCGTGGGATTTAGCGCCATCACCGTCGCCTGTGCGCCCGCCACCTTCATCGCCGCCATGGCGGCAGCGTCGCCGGCCGCCTCGATCTTGGCGCGCAAGGCCTCCGTGACGATAACGTTCTGCGACTTCGCAATCGCGTCGGCCTGCATGACGATCTTGAGCTTTTCCTGCTCGCCGATGGTCTTTCCGATCGCGCCCGCCTCGGCCAGATGCCCGGCGGTCGCCTTGGCCTGCGCGGCCAGGAACTTCTCCACGGCATTGGTTGAGGTATCGGCCGCACTGACGATAGGCGCGGCCGTGAGCGCCCACGTCTTGCCGTACTCCATCACTTCGCGGTTGAGCTGCTTGACGCCGAGCGTCTGGCTTTCCCAGGAGAACACGGGAATGTCCGACCAGAGCGTCGACACCGTCTGCTTCAAACCCGAGAAGGCTTCGCCGGTCTGGGCGGCTCCCGCCTTCATCTTGTCGAAGGCCGCCGAGACCTCGCCAGATGCGAGCAGACCGAATGCGGCCTTCAGGTTGGAGGCGGTCGCGAAGATCTGCTGCCACGTCGTGATCAGCGTCACGCCAACCGTTACCAGCGCCTTCATGGTGTTGGAGAGCGCATCGCCGACCGAATTCCAGAGCTCTGTATTCTTGCGCGTCTCTAACATCACCTCCGACAGCTGCTCGAACGAAGGCAGCATCTTCGCAGTCACCGTCATCACGATGCCCTGCTTGATGGAGTCCATCCGCTTCAAATTGTCGTTGAACGCCTCCGCGGCCATGGTGGTCTTTTTGTCGAGCACCAGGCCGAACTTCGCCGCCTCGTCGCCGGCTTGCTCGAGGCCATCCCTGCCCTGGTTGAGCAGCGGGATCAGTGCAGCGCCCGACTTGCCGAACAGTTGGATGGCGAGGTTCGTCTTTTCCGCACCATCCTTGTAGAACGCGAATTTATCGGCGACGTCTTTCAACACCTCCGACGAGTCACGCAGCGTGCCGTCGTTGTTCCTGACGGACACGCCCATGGCATTGAACGCGTTTGCCGCCGGGCTGGCGCCCTCGGTCGCCGCTGCCACCATCGCCTTGGACAGCTTGCCCATGGACTTGCCGAGCGCCTCGGTCGAGACGTCGGAGAGATCCGCAGCATATTTAAGCTTGGATAGCTCCTCGGTCGACAGCCCGGTCGACTGCGACATCTTGTTGAGCTGGTCGGCCGCCTCGATCGCGGAATGCACTTGCGACGTGACCGCGACCGCGGCCGCGGTGGCCGCCGCTGCCGCGGCCGCGAAGCCGAGCGCAAGCTTGCTGCCAAAGCCGGCCAGCTTGCTCTGCGACTCCGCCAGGCTCTTGTCGAGGCCCGAGGTATCGCCGCCGAGAATAACGCGGAGTTGTCCGATCACCGACATCTAGGAAGCATCCTGCTTCGCCACGACCTGCCCACCCAACGCCTGCGTGAGCAGCTTTGCGACGGCCTTCATGTCCTGCCAGCTCTGCCGCTTGCGCTGTTCTCGCGGCATGCGGGCCTGCAGCCGCCGTAGCGCCGGCGGCTTCTTGCTTCGGCGCAGCGCCTCGGCGGTCCACACCGACCAGGCACGCTCGTTATGTTCGCGGATCAGCCGCCGCTGGTGGCCCGACATGACCACGACGATCTGGCGCGGGGTCTTGCGCCAGAACGCATCGTCATCGAGGCCGAGCGAGATCCACTGCTCGAGAAGGCCGAGCCAGTCCCAATCTACTGGGTCTGACCCGGCTCCGGAGGGATCGCCGGCGCCGCCTCGGTCAAGGTGCCGAACGCGCCATTGAAGGCGCGCACGACCAGGCTGCAAGCCTCAACCGGATCGACTCTGGAGAAGTGCCGACCAACGTCCTTCAGCTCGAGGTCCGGATACAAATCGAGCAGCCCGGCCCAGAACATGGTGCGGATCACGCCGAGCCCGAACTTCTCGGGATCTCGCATGTCCGCCTCGATCGCGCCCATCTTCTTGCCGAGCTGCTCCTCGAGACGGAACAGCGCCTCGGCAGAAAACGAGAGCTTGCGGCTTTCGCCATCCGATCCGACGAATGACACCTCGCCCTTTAGTGGATTGCCTCCCATGACCGACGCTCCCGCTAGACTTGGACCAGGATCGGCTTGCCGGTCACCTTGAAGGTGACCGCGGCCGCCATCTTGTCGTCGAGCGGCGAGTCGGGCTCGTAGCCGGTCAGGATCGCGGCAAACGTGAAGTAAGAACCATCCGGGAAGATGATCTTGCGGTTCTTCACCGCGGAGCGGCCCTGCGCATCCAGCTCGGCCATTAGGCTTGCCGCCTCGACGCTATCAGGGACGAAATTCATGTCGAACGACACCTCGCCGCCGTCCTTGAGACCCGCGATGAACTCGCGCCAGGCCTCCGGCGACAGCTCATGCGTGGCGTCGACCGTATCGCGCGAGAGCGACGGCGGCGTGATGCCGGTCACCTCGGCAAAGGTCGCGAACACTTCCGGCGTAGCGCCGTTGCCGGACTGGAATAGTGTGCTCCAGCCAAGCGTTGCATCGGTAGACATGCGGCAAATCTCCTATTGATGCCTTCAAGAGCCGCGCCCGGACGGGCGCGGCAAAGTGGAGCTGACAGCGACTAGATTGTTAGCCAGGGACACCCGACATGGTCGGGTTGAACGCAAGCACCGTGGTCGACTTGGCGACGCCGATCGGCGTGAAATATTCGCCAGTGCCGACGTCTGCCAGCGGGCAGATGCCGCCCGGCGTATCCGACAGATAGTAGGTCACGCCCGCGGCGAACACCGCGTTCATGGTGATGTCGCTGCCAGGCCGGGCGATCTGAAGCGGCTGCCCGGCCGCCGCGCCGTTGAGCGCCACGCCGCGCACCACACGGGCCGCCGCCGTTGGCGCATTGGAATCGGATTTGAAGTACTGGCCAGAGGTCGCGTCACGATAGACCAGCTGACCGGCGGTGATAGCTTCGCCGGCAGCGCCCTGCTCGGTGCGCGCGCCGGTATTGGCGAGCACGGCAGATGCGGTAATCACAAGATCGACCATTGCAAGTCTCCTTTTGACAGTGTCAGTTTTGAGAAAGAGAACGACTAGACAGATGAGGCCGGCGCGCCTTCGGACGTGCGATAGGCCACGGCATACTCCAGCCGCACACCGCCGATGTGCCGCTCGCCGGCGGCCTCGGCGATCACCTCGGTCGAGACAAGCTTGATGTCCCTCGCAAGACCGTTAAGAAACGTGCCGAGCTGATCGGCGAGCCCCCACATGGCCGCCTCAACCTCGACGGCAATTTGATCGAGCACGTCATCCGGAGCGTCCGGCAGAGACACACGCCCATCGACATCGAGGATGACGACGCGGTCGAGCTTCGGTGGACGACCGCCTGCCCCGCGCACGGCGGTCTCGGAGCGGGTATAGACCAGCAGCGTGGGCTCGTGAGCGGGTCCGAGCGGTCGCGTGCGGCCGACATAGACGCGTGCGGCCGTGGTTGGCAGGCCGGTCAAAGCCTGGACGACCGCATTGCGGATCTGCCTGCGAACATGATCAGCCATCAGGCGGCCTTCGCCAGCTTGGAGAGCACGAATTTCTCGAAGCCAAGGCGCGCGTTGGCGACGAGCTTCTGATCGAACACGGCGGCCGCGCGCTCGTAGAACGGAAAGCGCTTCTGATAGCGCGGCGCCCGCACGAACATGATCACCGGCACCATCGCCTGCAGATCGGCGCGGTAATAGATCCCGGGCGCGACTTTGCGGTCGGCATTGCCCGGACCGCCCGGCCGCAGCACGAAGTAACGGCCGATGCCCTTTTTCTTTGCCCGCGCGCGCGACTTTTTGGTCTGGTTGGCCTGATAGCCGGCCTTTTGCTCTGCCGCGCCGAGCTGCGACAGAATCCGTTCGATGGTCGAACCGGAGATATTGCCGAAGGAGTCGAGCTTGACGCCGCTCCCGGGCACTGCAAATTCGTCCGCCTGCATCAGCCCGGCCCGGATCAGCCGCCGCTCGAATGCTTTGTGAACGCGCGCGCCGCCCTCAACCTGCGGCCCCAGATACCGCCAGGCCGGCACCGACCCAAAACCATCCTTGAAGTAGACCTCGGCGACCAGGTCCTGCTTGGTCGCAGGCTTGACGTAGAGCGCATTGAGCGTGAAGCGCGTCGGCCGGTCGAACACGCTTTGCATGGTCTCGATCTCGGCCGCCTTGATGTCCTTGGCCGTCTGCGTCAACGCATAGGCCGTGACGAAGGGCGCATCGCGCTCCGAGAGATTGCGGAGCGCGCGCCTGAGATCGTCGACCTCGACGCGGTAGTGCACGCCGACCGCCATCAGACCAGCGCCCCCAGCCGCAACAGCACCATGCCCTGGCCATCCGGCTCGATTGAGAGCACCTCGAACGCACCGACGCCGGCGACGGTCAGCTGATCGCCGGCATCGCTATCGGCGGCGCCAGGCAGATCGGCCTGCTGGCAGAGAAAGGTCGGCCTCGCATCAAGCGAGGCTGCCTCATTGAGCGCAGCGTCGATCGTTGGCCGATCGAAGATGCCGGCGACCGCCGTCGAACCGCCGCCGGCCGCGGGCGCATAGGTCGCCAGCGCGCCAAAATCAGCGGCGCTGACGAATACCGCACGGTCGGCAGCGGACTCGATCGGCACGGCGCGCTTACTCGGCGCCTTCGGCCGGGCCACCCGGGATGTCGGCTCGCAGCTCCCGGACCGCGCCGCATGCGACCAGGCCGTCCAGAACGTCGCCGCTGAGATCCACGAGGTCACCGGGCTCGAACGTCCTGGAGACGTTCTTACCTTCGACTATTTCGCCGTGCTGGATGTTGCCGGTCGCGACCATGTCGCCAAGTTTCGGACGCTTCGCCACGTCTGCTCTCCTGAATTTATGGGTTGAAATCACCGGCCCGCCGCAAGGGCGAGCCGGCCGCGTTCAAGATGCCGCTTAGGCGACCGCGTTCTGGAAGAAGTAGGCGGCGTCATTGGCCGCGATGACTTCCTTGACGGACTCGCCGACGCGAACGCGGGAGCCGCCGCGCAGGCCAACGCTCGCGTCCTGGCCGATGGTGCCGGCGATGCGCTCGCCCCACTGCGCGGTGAAGCCGAACGTCACCGTGCCGGTCGGCGAGACCACCTGCGGCGCGCGGTAGATGAAGGAGGCATGCTTGCCCCACAGGCGGGTCAGGGACGCGGCCTGGCCGGGCTTGGCAGAGTTGTACCAGGACGAGCCGACCAGGACCTCCTCGAGTTCGAACAGGTCAGCGACCGCCTGGCGCGCGACGGGCGTGCCGCCGCCGGTTGCATTGCCGCCGTTCGGATAGATCGCGGCCGTCACCTTCGGGTGCGTGCGCAGCTTCGACCAGGTCGCCTGCCCGAACACGGCAACGTTGGGCCGGATGACGCAGGCATCGAGCGCGGCGATGATGGCCTGCACCGGGTCCGAGTTGGTGTAGTCGGACCACTGGGTGGTGCCAGCCAGCGTCGCGCGCTGCGCAGCCGGATAGGTGCCGAGCGCGAACAGCGTCGAGGCGACGCGGTTCTCACGGTCCAGCGCGACCAGGTCAGTCAGCAGCTCGGTCGACCGCGCCTCCGGGTCGATCGGCATCACGCCTTGAATGGCCTGGGCAGCCTGCGCGTTGGCGATATCAGCCTGCGGGATACGGTCGTCGAGACCATAGTCGATCGTGGAGTCGGTCTGCTCGGTCGCCGACCAATCGATCTCGTTCGGCGCCGACTTGCGGCCCACGCGCGTGTCCGGAATGGTGAAGCCGTCCGCGATCGCATACTTCGACCACTTGAATGCCGAGGAGTCGACCGGGACGCGCGGCAGCACCAGGTCGGAGATGAACGCCTGGTTGCGATAGGCCAGCGTGATCGCCATGAGGCGCTGCTGGATGACGAAGGGAGCCTGAGACATTTAACCTGTTCTCCTTTGGAGAGGTGAGAGGACGAAAACGACGAAACGTGAAGGGCCGGCGATCAGCCCTGCAGCGAGCCGGGCGCGACCTTGACCGGGATGATGTCGCCGACAACGCCGGAGATCAGCGCCATCCCGATGATGCGAACGTTGCTGCCAGCGGCCGGCGCCGCGGTCACGCCCTGCCCGGTCGCGTCGGAAGTGAGCAGGTCGCCGCGCGCGACGGTGCCGCCGAGCTTGAGATCGGCGATGCCTTCGTGCACCACATCCGCCCGCTCGCCCGAGATCGCAGGAATCTCGGTGCTGATACCGATCAGCTTGTCGGTGGCGGCGGCGCCCTGCAGGATGCCGTAATCGTTGGCGCCGACCTTGACGATGGTGTTTGCCGAGATCGCACCCTCGGCGGTGTAGGACTTCGTGAGGCCGATATTGGCCATGGGGTTGCTCCTGAGAGGTTGGAATGCAGTTTCGGGAAGCCGACGCGACCCCGCGTCAGCCGTTTTTTTCGACGTGCGCGACAGCCTGCGCGACCGACAACTTCACGCCGAGCTTGGCCTGCTCGTCCTGGTACGCACGCGCACGCATAGCGAGCTGCTGCGCAGTCTCTTGCCGAGGCGCCTCGGTCTGCGCCGTCGCGGTGCTCGCGGGCGCCGCGGCAACCTTGCCAGTGGCGCCCTCAACGTCCTTGATCGCCTGCATCTGGCCTGCGCGAAGCTGCTTCTCGGCGCCGAGCAGGCGGCCGGCGGCCATATCGGCAGTCACGGCCGGATCGGCCTTCATCTCTGCGACCAGGGCCTCATGACCAGGCAGCGCCGCCGCCTCGATTGCGAGGATGCGGGTGCGCTCGGCGGTGGCGCCCTCGACGCGCAGCTGCGTGCAGAGATCGGGATAGGCCGCGGCGAGATCCGCAACCGAGGTGGCGGGTGCAGCGGCGGCAGTGGTCGCGCTCTGCGCCGGCAGCAGCGGCGGTACAGGCGGAGCCCGCAGGGCAGTCGTCGTCGCGGCGGCTGCGAGATGCACGGCCGCCAGTCCAGAACCACTCATGGTCTTCTCCTTGTGATGGCCGATTGGCCTAGTGAACGCTCTTCACGAATTCGGTGAAGGCGAATTGCGGATCGATGATCCCGTCGATGAGGCCTGCCCTTACGGCATCCTCGCCGTGATAGACCTGCGCCTCGGTCTCCATCGCCTTCGCGGCAGGAAGCCGCGAACCACGCGCAGCGCCAACCACGGCCGCAAACTGATCGCGCCGGCGATCGACACGCGCCTGCATGTCCGCGCGCACGGCGTCGTCGAGCGGCGCGGTCGGATTGCCGTCGGTCTTGTGCTTGCCGGACGAGATCAGGGTGACCTTGATGCCGTCCTGCTCCAGCTTCCGCGAGAGATCCGCATGCATAGTGACGACGCCAATCGAGCCGGCGGCGCCAGTCTCCGGCATCACGATCTGGCGCGCGGCGGACGCCATCAAATATCCTGCCGAGAGCGCGAAGTCGGTCAGGATCGCCAGCGTCGGCTTCTGGGCCGACAATTGCGAAATCATGGATGCGGTTTCAAACGCACCATTGACCTCGCCGCCGAAGCTATCGACTTCAAACACGACGGCTTTGATCTTTGGATCGCGGGTCGCGCGCGCGATTTGCGCTTGCAGCCCCTCATAGGAAGTTTCGCCCGACGACTGGCCGATGAACTTGCCCTTGTGCACAAGCGTGCCTTCGATGCCGATGATGCCGACGCCGTCGATGGTCTGCACCAGTTCGGCGCCGCGCCCCTTGCCCTCGAACACGCGGCCGATGGGATCGCCCACCTTCCCCATTGCATCGGACGGGCGGCCGTTCTCAAACGCCACGTGATTGACGGCGGAGATGCCTGGCAGCGACACCCCGCCGTCGACGATGCGTGCGCCAAACCCGATCAGGAAAGCCTGCAGCTTGCCGGGATCTACCATCAGCTCCGCGCCGAACACGCGGCTGGCGATGTGAGGCATCAAAAGCGTCATGGCGCGTTGCTCCGCTGGGGCTCGGTTTCATCGTCGGACGTGTCGTCAGTCTCGTCCGGATCTTCATCCACCCGGTCAGCCGACCCTGCTGGCGCCGTTGGCGCGGGCGCGCCGAGGCCGGCGGCCTTCCGCGCGGCCTGCTCTTTCCCGAGCTGCTCGTTCTTTTTGTCGAAATCGCCGCCGGTGCGCTCCATGCACACCTGCTCGCGGCTCTTGACCCCTGTCGCGATGTCGAGCGCGTCCGCTTGCGCCTCCTGATAGGGACTGAGGCTCTGGCGTTGCGGACCGATCCACTGCGCGCCGCACCAGGCAGCGCGGATGACGGGGTCGCTGAAAAAGCCGGGACGATTGAGGCGGCCGGAGGCGACCGCCTCCTCCATCATCCACTCATAAAGCGGCTGGCAGAAGCGACCCGCGAACCACGACCGGCGCCGGCGGAACGCTTGCCAGGCCATCTCCAGCGCGGCGCGCGACGCCGAATAGGAGGACGTGAAGCTCTTGAGCAGCAATTCGACGGGCAACTCGAGCGCCACGCCGACCTCGCGGCAGAACGCCTTCACGAACGCGTCGTAATTGGCGTTCGGGCGCTGCGGATTGAACGACGTGAAGGTCTCGCCAGGCCCCGTCGAGATGATCGCGCCGGCGCCGAGCTTGACCTCATTGTCGGCAAGCCCGGCATCCTTTTCGCCGACGATGGGGTCGCTGGCGTCATCATCGGCCGGCGCCTGGATCACGCCGGTGATGAAGGACGTGACGACCGCGGCATCGACCTCGGCAGTGCTGTAGGTCGAGAGCTGCTGCAGGTGCTCCACCACGACGGCGAGATAGGGAATGCCGCGCGACTGCTCCGGCCGCAAACGTTCATAGACGTGCAATACCGTCCTGACGCCGCCCTCGCTCCACGCCGGCACGCGTTCCCACTTCATGCCGGCGATGCGGCGCGCGCCCGGGTGCTTGTCCGAGACATGATAGGCCACGGGAACGCCGTCGGCGTTGAACTCGACTCCGCCGGACACCCGGTCGCTGTCTTGCGCCCACTTCGGATTGGAGACGCGATCCGCCTCGAGCAGTTGCACCTTGGTGCCGTAGACGTCGCCCGGGTCCTTCCGGTAGCGGCGCACGGCGAAGACGTCACCAGACTCCAGCGCCGAGCGCAGCGACAGCTGCTGCATCTCGTCCATGCATTGCACGCGCGTGAAGTCGGCTGTCGCGCAGAAGACGCCCCACTCGCGCTCCTGCTCTGCCTCGAAGGCGTCGGCTTGCTCCGGCGTGAGGCCCAGAGCCTTGCTGTCGATCGAGGCCTCAAGCTGGAGGCCGTCGCCGACGACACCGATCGCGGTGGTCGACACGGCACCGGCAGCCAGCGGCGCATTGCGACCGAGGTCGCGCGAGCGCCCGCGGAGCTGAGGCAGATCGAGCAGCGAATCCGTGTCCGCGCTGCCCTGACCCGGAAACCAGGCCTTCAGCGAGCGCCGGTCTCGGCGCCCGCCGTTGTATCCGAAGCGGCCGCCGCCCCCGAATGAGGCATCGAGCCGCGCCCGTGCGTGCATGCGCGCAAGGCCCGCCGCCGGCGAGAACGCCGACACGACGCGATCAATGAAACTCCGCCGAAAATCGCTCATCCGAAGGGCACCACATAGCGCGTGCGCCGGCGACCGCCCGACGCCGCCGGCGTCAAAGCCTTCACCCGCGCATCCCAAAATTCGATCTGCTGCCGGATCTCGGCCGCGTCGGCGCGCTCGAGCTTGCGGCGGCCGTTGCCGGTTTCGATCTCATAGCTCTGCGACCCGGCGACGGCTTCAGATGCCGCCAGCCAAGTCGCCAGCTGCGCCTGCGCCTGCGCGAGCGTGATGCCTGCCATCAGGTTGCTCCTCGTTAACCTATGCCGCTGGACAGAACGCGGCGGCCGCGAACCGACTTTTTCGGGCGGCCGACAAGCGCGGGCTTTGCTGCGATCTTGATCGGCTCCGGCGAGAACAGGTCAGGCTCGGAAACAATCGGAGGCACGCCGCGCTCGCGCGCCAGCACCGCCCATTGCTGCGGCGACAGGCGCGACAGACCGAGATATTCGGCCATGGCCATTGCGTAGATCCGGCAATCGAGCAGATGGTTCGGCCCGGTTTCCTGCCAGACCTTCACCGTGCGGCCGCGGACCGTGGTGGTCTTGAGGTACTCGGCGGTCTGCTGCTTGAAGTAGCGCTCGTCGCAGCCCTGGTGGTGGTGGCAGTAGCCGTCCGGATCAACCTCGGCGCCGGCCTTACGACCGTCCTTCTGGAGGTTGGTGTAGAACGTCGCCTTCAGCGCCCACGTGCCAACTGGCCAGAGCGTCGCGCCCTTCTTGATCTTCTTGCCCGAGAGCTTGACATCGACTGGCACTGGCGTGCCGATCGCCGGCGCCGACCAGCCCGCCACACCCTTTGTGGCGTAAGCGCGCGGCCGCGACCGGCAGAACGCATAGACCTGGTTGGAGCGGCCGCCGTCGCCAGCGTCGATCGCCATGCAATCGAGGATGCGGTGCCCGCCAAAAGCATCGGGAAACTGCCGCTCGTAGAACGTGGCGAGCTTGGCGAAGGCGCCGGCCTTGTGATCAGTTGTCTCGCCTTCGAAGAATTCGTGGTGCACCGACCAGGACTCGCCATTGTCGGCGAACGCCACAGCCTCGACCCAGATGCCGGAATGCTGCACGTCGGCGCCGGCGACCAGGAGCAAGCCGCGCGCCGGCACCACGCCGGCGGTGTAGTCCTCGCGGCGGGCGAGCAGCCGCTCATAGTCGGGCGCGTCGCCCTTCAGCTCGAACGGCAAGCCGAGCGTCAAATTCCAGAACGTCTTGAGCTTGGTCGGATTGTCGCCGGCCTGCAGGTACTCCTTCGCGATCTCATCCCAGGGCACGAAGGGCGAGGACAGCGCGTCGAAGTGGTAAGATTTGAACTTGCCGGCGCCGGGCGCGGTCGGCACCCAGCGGCCGGTCCCATAAATGGCGAACTTCTGCCAGCCCTCGATCACGGTGCCGCAGCACGCCGGAATGTAGCGCGCGCTGTAGGGCGGCTCCTTGTCGAATTCGAAGCGCGGCGCCTTTTCGGACCATTCGAAACGCAGGTTCTCATCGCCGCAATGCGGGCAGACCATCGTCCAGCGGCGCTGGTCTCCGGCCTCGAACTTGGACTCGATCGACGACGCGCCCTTGATGGTCGGCGTCGAGAAATAGGCCCGCTTCCAGGTGCCAGAGCGCAGGAACGAGATCTGGCGCGCCCGGATCATGTCGAGTGGGTCGCCCTGGTCGTTCAAATCGGCGGGATACTCGTCGATTTCGTCGCAGAGCGCCTTCTTGATGGTCTTGGAGCGCAGATCCGCGGTCGACGACGCCAGCGACAGGAACAGCGAGCAATCCGGCGAGAACTTCTTCTCGTACGTTTTCGACGCATTGCCGGCGCGCGCTGTCTGCGGAAAGACCTTTTTCCGCATGATCGGCGACAGCTCGAGCGCGCGGCCGAGCTTTTGCGAGTTGAAATCACCGAGCGCCGAGTCGGTCGGCTGCACGATCATCATGTCGCACGGGTCGCGGTCGATCGAATGACACGCAGCGATCTGCAACAGCGTGGTGAAGGCCGATTGCGCGGACTTCATCACCGCGATCTCGTTGTCGGGCGCATCCGGGCCGAGCGCGTCGAGCGGCTCGATCAGGTGCGGCGTGCGCGAGAGGTCGATTAGCTGGCTCTTGCGCTCGCCATCCGGCAGATAGAAATGCTGGTTGGCCCAGGCCGACGGCGAGATCGGCGCCGGCGGCGAGAGCACGGCCGCAAAGATGCCCGCGATGATCGGGAGAGCGCGCGGAATTGTTTTCATGACGTCACCCCCTCCTTTCCGGTCGTCTCGTCGTCTTCAGCCGCCACAACGCGCATGTTCTGCTCGAGCGCCAGGCGGACGTTGCGCGCGATATTCTTCAGCGCCTGCCGGGCGCCAGGCAGGCCATCCTTGGCGATGGCCGCGGCGATCTCGTCGGCGAAATTCGGCAGGCCTTCCAGCTCGCGGACAATCACGGCCGCGCACTTTTCCATCGAGCGGGTAACGTCCTCGGTCGACAACAGCTTGCCGACCCGCTGGTCGTATTCCAGCTCGGCCGTGCGCGCCCGGTAGATCTCGGTCGCGGTCTTGGCCCGCGTCAGTCGCGCGACGTTCGAGTCGCCCGACGCCGCGGCCCGCGTTCCGGCGGCGCTGCCGAACGTCGGATCGGCACCGCCGAAATCATCACCCTCCTCCGCATCCGCGACCAGGATGCGCTCGCGGGTTTCGCCGAGCGCGAAGTCAGCGGCGGCCGGGTCGATCTTGCCGTCGACGATCGCCGATTCCGGGATCTTGCCGGCCTTGACCAGCTTGGAGATGGCCTGCCGGGACACGCCGCGATGGGCGGCATATTCAGTTTGCGACATTCCGGTCATGGGTCACGTCACGCCGCAGCCGCGGGCTTCTTTTTGCGCGCCGCCGCCTTCACAGATTGTTCGGCCTCGACCAGCTCGACGCCGCGGGCGCGCGCGACTTCCGCGAAGCTGTGGCCGTCGCCGTCGAGGATGGCGATGCCGCCGGTGAACTCCTGCCAGCGCCGCACGGCAACGTCGATATAGGCCGGGTTCAACTCCATCGCGAAGGCGCGGCGGCCGGCGACATGCGCGGCGATGATGGTCGAGCCCGAGCCGTCGAACGGCTCATAGATCGCGTCGCCAACCCGCGAATTGTTGACGATCGGCCGACGCATACACTCGATCGGCTTTTGCGTGCCGTGGCCGGTATCGTTCTTCACGTGGTCGATGTCCCAGACGGTCGACTGCTTGCGGCCACCTACCCATTTCGAGGTCTCGCCCTCTTTCACCGCGTAGCTTGCGACCTCGTGGTCGTCCTCGAACCGCTCGCTCTGCCAGCAATCATCGGCGCCGTCCTTGACGGCATAGAACGCCGGCTCGTGCTTCCAGTGATAGGCGCCGCGGCCGATCGCCATCCGCTTTTTATTCCAGATGACCTGGGCGCGGACCTTGAGCCCAGCCCGCTCGAGCGAGCTCTGGACGGTCGCCGAGTGCAGACCACCATGCCAGACATAGGCCACATGGCCGGGAAACAGCTGCCAGGCCTCGGTCCAATCGGCGATGTCGTCGTTGAGCACCTTCCCGGCCGCCGCGCCGGCGCCATTGAGGCCCGCCGACTGGCGCCAGGACGGGTCATAGTTCACGCCGTAGGGCGGATCGGTCACCATCAGGTGGGGCTTTTCGCCCTCGAGCAGCGCAGCGACATCATCCGGGTTGGTCGAGGACCCGTTGCGCAGGCGGTGATGGCCGCCCAGAAGCCAGGTGTCGCCGAGCCGGGACACGGCCACCTTCGGCGGCGCCGGCGCCGCATCGGGCTCCGTGCGGCCCCGTGGCCCGCCGTGCGCGCCTTTGAGCAGCCGCTCAATTTCCTTTTTCGAGAAGCCGAGCACGGCCAGGTCGACCGCGCCGGCCTGCTGCAAAAACGCGAATTCCCGAGCGAGCAGCTGTTCGTCCCAGGTCGAGTTTTCCCCGATGCGGTTGTCCGCCATGCAGTAGGCACGGCGGGCGGCCTCGGACAGGTGCCCGAGCCGCACGACGGGCACCTCAGCCAAGCCCAGCGACTTCGCGGCGGCGTAGCGACCATGGCCGGCGACGATTACGCCCTCGGCGTCGACCAGGATCGGGTTGTTGAAGCCCCACGCCTTGATCGACGCCGCAATCTCAGCGACCTGCGCCTCCGAGTGCAGACGCGCGTTGCCCTCGAACGGCACGATGGTGCCGAGCGCGCGAAATTCGATCTGCATGGGCTGGAGATGCACGGGCGGGCCTGTCAACTAACGGCTGTCAACCATGTCAACCGTGTCAACCTAACTTTCAGACACCTCCGGCTAGCGAAACGCCGCGGTGCGAATTACCCGCGGGACCGCTGCGATGCTGGAGGGACCCGCGACCGGCCACGAAGCCGTCGCGGAAAATGGAAGGGATTGCGCCAAACTGGTCGCCACGCGGGCATTGTGATAGAGCCAGCGTACCCGCTACGCGGGATAATACTTTTTAGGAGGATTACTGAAATGAAGCGCGTTCTTGCTGCACTATTCGCGATTGCCGGATGTCTGGCTAATGCGTCGGCCAAGGCGGATTGTGCTCAATCCGTCTTCGAGGTTCCTGTGAACCCGCTCGTCAGCTACGGCGTCGGTCACACGTTTTCGGACAACAATGTCGAGGTATTTGTCAACGGTCGTCTCGTTCAAGTCTGGCGCTCCACAGACTCTTTCAAGCCGCCTGTAGATCTGACTGCGCTGTTCTCGAAGCAGCGGACGAACACCGTGAGAATTCACGGAACAAACGAGGCCTACCGCAAGGGGTGGCACGACCCTAACCCGGGCGACACTGGCTACGACCTTTGGTTTGTAACGTCGTATCGCTGCAAAATTGATGATTGGAGAGGTGAGTGGCCCCTGCAGATGTTTGATCACACCTATTCATTCATCGATCAGCGCTATCCGGGACCTGCGGTAGTCGCGAAGGCTCGGAAGCCGAATTCAGACCCGCGCCTCGCTCGGCAAGAATTCAGAATGTTCTAAGGCAACTGGGGCCGCTTGCATCGCTCCAAGCGGCCCCAGCTCTCCCGAGCAAACAGCAAAGGGTCGCAACGACAATACCATCGAGCACAACCGCACACTCTAGACATGCGAAAACCCGGCACGTCGGCCGGGCCTGTCCATTTGAATCCCCTCGACTTCCACTTCGCTGCCAGAGCGAAGATGGATGCGCCGGAGAGAGCTGCTCCGTTCGAGCCATTCAGTGCGCGGTCGCAACACCTAGGCTGGCTCGATCTGACCTTCGTCGAATTCGACCGGGGTCATGCGCTTGAAGATGTCCACAAGGACATTGAGTCGGCCTTTTGAGTCAAGCCGATCGATTGTGCCCTGGAAGGATGCGAATGGGCCGCTGGTGATGCGAACCAACTGGCCAATGCTCCAGAGACGCTTGCGCCGCGAGACAGGGATCGATCCCATCGCTTCCAGCGCGCGCACGTTCGCCATGTCGCTGGGCTTCAGGTACGGATAGCAATCACCCATCCTGAAGTAGCCATCCACGCCGTCGACCCTGACACCGCCGAGCGAGGCCTGGAAATCCGGAATGAAGATCGCCTGAGCGAACAGCGGCGCAGCGACGTCGCAAAGCCGACCGCGATAGACGGTCCGCTTGCGGATCATCGGCAGATAAGCACTCACGCCTCGCTCGCGGAACGTCTGCATGACCTTCCGCTCCTTGTGGGGATAGGTTAGCAGCAAATACCAGCACTTCGGCTCGAGCGGCACGGCAACAGCATCATCGACAAGCGGGACATACTCGACGAAATCCCCAATTTTGTAGGCCGTAGTCATAGGTCCTCCCCTGCCTGTGATGCGTCGTCGATGATGATTTGAGCGGCTTCCGATTCCGACCAGCCGCCGTCCTTGCGCGGCGGCCATGGGCCGGGCGCGTAGAAGCCCGCTTCGTTGCCATCCTTGCCGCCTCTCTCGATCAGGGGCGATCTCACGCCGAACACGTGCGCTGCGAGGAATGTCTGCCAAGCAGCGATTTGCTGACGATCGGCAATCCAACGCCAAGACGCCTTGTCGCCGACGCCGGCGAAGGCCAGGATCTGCGGCGTGACCGGACCGCGATAGACCACATTACCGCCATGCACGAACAGGCGCGCTTTCGCGACCGCGTAGAGCCCCGCAATCGCTCGCCCCGCCTCTGAGCCCGCCTCGATTGCCGCTGACGTCGCAGCGCCGCCATCGGCAGAGCCTTCGCTCTGCCGCAACAGCGTCCAGCGCTTTTCCTCGAGGTAACGCCAGCCAGCCGGAACGACTTTGCGTCCAAGCCGCTTCAGCTCGTCCAGAAACGGCCCGATACCGTCGAGCGCCGCCTTCTCCTCCTCAGGCGAGAGCGCATCGGCCGCGTAGTCGGTTCGATTACGATCGTCGGCAGCCGCAGTTGGCCATCGCTTGCGGAAATCGGCCTTGAAGCGTTCCTTGCGATCTCTCGCGCGCGCGCCCGCGTCTCTCTCAATCGTTTTAAGGGGTCGTTCTAAGGGGTCGTTATTGGTGCCCGCGTATGTGTGGGCACCCGTGCCCGCGCTAGGACGGGCACCCCTGCCCATGGGTGGGCACCCCTGCCCACCAGCGGGCACCCCCTCCCCGTTTTCCGGTACTTCCGCGTTTTCTGCATGGCTCTCGTCGAGATCCTCGTCGACCTCGCGCGCGAGGCTTTTGAGATCGAAATCGTCGCGGTCGAGCTTCACGCGATAAGCATAGCTCGCTGATGGCGCGGAATCTTCCGGCCGCCAGAAGTCACGGCGCCGCTTCTCCACCCAGCCGGCCTCATAGAGCCGATCAAGTGATCGCTGTAACGTAGCGCGGCCGCAGCCCAGCTCCGCCGCCATGCGAACCTGGCTGCGCGTGCACCAACCGGCGCGGTCGATGTGCCGGCCGAGCAGACACAGCGTTTGCAGGTCTCGCGGATCAAGCGAGCGATCAGTCACCGCCCCAGCGGGAATGATCGACAGACGAGGATTGGACACGTGATGCTCTTTGAGATTTCGAGTCAACTGGACGCTGTAAGCAACAGAACGCTAGAGTGAAACCGTCCCCGCCTACGGTCGATCGTGCTCGATCATCACGTCAACGATCGCCTGCGCCGACATGAAATCGAAGGCGCCGGTTTCGATCGCCTTGGCTAGACGTGGCCACCATCGATCTGGAAAGCGCGCGCCGTTGACCGTGCGGCCGAAACTCACGACCTGGTACTTGTCGAGACCATCAACTTCGCGGTCGGCCACTTTACGGGTCAGCGCGGTGATGACGTTAGCTAGCTTGAGGCCGGCATGCCCGCCGGCCGCGATCGTCGAGACAATGAGACTGGTGTCAGGCATTGGCGCACGCCTCAATCGCCTCGCACGCGGGCGTGTTGCCCCCGCGCCGGATCAACGCCGTTCCGCGAAACCATTCTTTCCAATGCTGCGGAAAGCCGCGCTCGTCGGTCTCGTGGCGCGAGACACAGACGATGTCGCAACCCTCGCGCTCGCACACCCTGCGCGAGCTATGGCCATCGTCGCTGCGGACCTTTTCGCTCCAGCGGTGATTCACGGGTGCATATCCGTCGGGTTCATCAGCCGGTACAAGCGCAGCCGCTCGAGCTCATCGGCCGTAAGCGGCATCTCGCAGGGCCCGAAGGCGACTGGTTGGGGCGCGACAGGCCGGTAATTGCGCTGGCGCCAGCCGATTGCATAGCCGAGCAAAAATCCGGCGAATGCGATCGCGAACCCTGCGGTGATTGCGATGTTGTGGCTGATAGTGATGGTCTGCGCGACCGGCGATGGGTCGATCATGCTTTGCCCCCAAGCGATTCAAACGTGGCGAGAAATTCGGCCCGCGCGCGTTCCGGCGACCAGAACTGCAAGTGGACACCGAGCGGACGCATGTCGGTTGACCAGGCGATCGGCGCCTCGGCCATGTTTTGCAGGCGCTCGTCCATCAAGATGGCACGATCGAGATGCTTCACCTGCTCGGGCATGCCGAGGTGTAGCCGGTAGCGCACGGCAATCGCGCGCATGATCTTGTTCTCGGCCTCGCCGTAACCATCGAGGAACGGCTTCAAGGGCCTCGGCACGTCGACCAGGTAGGCCTCGCTCGCATCATGCAGTAGCGCCCACATCTTGTGCGGCCGCGGCGCCGCGCGGGAGAGCAACACGCAATGCTCCGCGACGCTGTAGAATCGTAGGCAGTGACCGCCGAACCGGCACAGCAGCGAGAGCGCGTGGGCAATGTCGTCGATGAAAACTTCGTCGGGTCGTGGGTCCATCGGCCAAAACTGCCGGCCCATCGCCGTTTGGATCCAATCGCCCCGTCCCTTCACGCCTCTGCCCTCTGCTGTTGAACCGACGCGGGACCGACGAGCTGCGCCAAAAAGGCGCGGCCATCGTCGGTCACCGAATTTTTTGTGAGGCCGCAATGGGCAAAGCCCCTGCCGACCAGGTGGCGCAGCATCTGAGGCTCGACCGCGCCGCCCGCGTCGATCGCCAGCAATGCGAGCTGCTCGGCCAACTCGTCATCGTCGACCGGCAGACGCGTCTGCAGCGCGCCATCGACGACCTCCGCTGGCGGCGCGTCCTCGAGCTGCCGCGTGAGTTCAAAAAAGCTGATCTGGGGTGCACGATACGGTTCGGTGAGATCGACCCGCGCCGGAGGCGCGATCGTGTCGATCAGCTCGTGCAGCCGCGCCTTGCCGGCTTCACGCAATTGCCATTGCCCACCCGACTCATAGGCCATCTCGCGGCCCTGCCAGATCGGGCCGAGCACGGCCTGCGTTGCGTCGCGCTTGGGATGACAGAAGTCCGCGAGAATGCGCAGTTGCTCGACTTCTGACAGATCCATCGCGGCAAGCTGCGCCGGCTGGAGCCAATCTGCGCCAGCGAGCTGATCGATGACGATGACGTCGCCGGCGTCGTACGGCGGCTCCGTGACGGCTGCAGCGGCGCTGGCCCCTTCCGACGTTGCTTCCGCTGCGGTCGCCTCGGTCTCGCCGGAGGGCAACTCCGCGAGATCGTCGCCCGCCCGTGACGAGCTTTCGCGCGCAACGGTCGGGGTGGAGAATTCGGCTTGCGCCGAAACTCCGGCCTGATTGCCCCACGCGCCCCAACCCTCGGGCAGTGGATGCTGGGCGTCGACCCGGGCGAACAGCTCGAGCACCGGCAGCGGCTGGCCGCTGCTGTCGCGACCGACCATCGCCCGGATCATGTTGCGGTAGTGCTCCGGCTTGCGCGAATGATCGGACGCGCGCTCCCGATGGTTTGAGCCGAACTTTTCATCGGTAGCCGGCTTCGGCAGCCCGCGGCCGCGCTTGAATTGCAGCAGCAGCTCGTCCTGGTCCCAGACAAGCAGGCCCGTGCCACTCTCGTCGGGATGATCCTCGTCTGTCTTGGTCCAGACGTAGCAGGTCGAATAGGACTCCATGCCGAGGGCGAGCTGGCACGCATATGCGAGCGGGAGATCGACCGTTGCCAGCACAACCTCGCCATCAGCGAGCGTCACCTCGGTCTTGAACGGCACCTTGGCGAGAAGATGGGCCCGGGGAATCCACATCCAGGCCCAGGAATCCGGCAGTAGCGCCTCGCCGGCGCGCTTGAGATAATCGAGGATCGCCGGCCAAGGCATGGTCGGGTAGTGGTTCTCATAGGCGCGGTTGCCTATGCCCGCGTTGCGGCGCCAGGGCGGGTCGGCCAGGAGCGCCGGGTAAAGCCGCCCGTCCGGCGCCACCGCGGAGGCAGAGGACAGCGCCGCGGCGAGGTCGCGCCGGTGAACACGCCCCCGCTCCTCGGCATCGACCTTGAGCAGGTCCATTGCGACGCGGCCCTGACCAGAGCGCATCTCGTCGGCATGCCGCTCGAGCGCCTGCTCGAACGCCGCGGCATCCAACGCGGCCAGCTTCTGCGCTTTAGAGGACAGTTTGCGGTCGACGCCGATGTCGGCGAGACGCGGTCGCTCGTCTTCAGGCTGTTCCGATTTGGCACTGCCAGAATTGTCTCTGCCACGGAGTTGCCCGCGGGCGCCTGTGTTGAGGCCAACGGTCTCCTTCTGCGCGACGATCAGCTCGCCGAGCTTGCGCTCCGCCCGGAAACGCAGCTGCGCCGACTGAATTTCGAGCGTCTTGTCGCCGGCTTGGCGCGCGTAATGGCGCATCGCTTCCGCTTGGCTGCGGATCTCTGCGACCTCGTCGACGGCGACTGCTTCTGCCAGGGCGCGGCGTGCGGCCTCGTATCGGACCAGCTCAGTCAAAGGGGATGTCCTCCAGCTGACGCCGCGCCGGGAGGTTCGCGAGCAACTCGCGCACGATCTCCTCAAGCTTCGGCGCGGTGCCGCGAGGACGGCGGGCGACGGCGTTGTGGGACTTCGTCAACCACCGCCGGTTCGCCTTGCGGTTATCCAGCGTCTGGCCATTGATGTGGTCGACGACGTGCGCGCACAGAAACGTCTCGGACAGTCTCGGCTCGTCCTTGATCGAAAGTTCGCGATGCATACGCAACGTGGCGCGCGATGGCCCGACATTGCGCTTGGCGTAGAGCATCCAGCTGTCGTGCCGATTCCTACCGGCATGCCAGACGTTCCACTGCCATTGCATCAACCAGGGCATGTCTTCGACGTCGACCAGCGTCCAGATCGGCTCGCGCGACGACAGCCAGATCCGCGCCCATGGCGTGCCGGCCAGATCTGGCAAGCCCGAGACGTCGAAAGCGACCTCGCGCGCATCGGTGATAGCGACCGGGACCTGCATCATCACAGCATGCCCAGCGCTTGCATGTAGGTTTCGAGGATGGTCTCGAACGCCTGACGCTCTATCGGGTCCTGCTGACGCATCTTGATGATCGCCTTGAGGGCCCGGGCGTCGTAGCCGTTGCCTTTGGCTTCGGCATAGACGTCGCGGACATCATCGGAGATGGCTTTCTTCTCCTCGAGCAGCCGCTCGATGCGCTCGATGATCGACTTGAGCTGATCCTTCGCGATCTGCTCGGCGCGCTTCGCGGCGATGTCGGTGACCTTGCTCACGAGGCGCCCCCGCTTCGCGATCCGCCGGCCGCCTCGAGCAGCCCCTCGTCGGCGCGATACGGGCGCTCCTGCCCGTAAGCGAGCACGGCGTCAGCGTCCCAGCCGAGCGGCACCGGCATCGGCAGAAACGGATCGCCGTCGTAAAGGATGACCTTCGGCGGATCGTCGGCAATGACGACGCGGACGGCGCAGACGATCATGCGCCGGTCGAGCCCAAACAGGATGGCGCGAGCGGCCTTCATTGACGTTTCACCCAACGAAAGCCGAAGCCGCGGTCGACACGGTGCAGGAAAGGCTGCGCGCCGGCCGCGACGGCCAAGCCAGCGCCGACCACCAGGATGGCGGCGAACATCACCAGGAAGTGCAGGTCGTCGGGATCTGCGACGCGAGCAGCAAGGTCGGTCACGGCTCGATCCCCCTTTCGGCATCGGCAAGACGACGCTGCGCCGCCTCGACCTCGGCGCGCGCGGCGGCCAGGTTTTCGATACGGCGATGGCGCTTGACCCAGGTCTGCCCGGACCCGCTGGTCAGCGCGCGAATGACAAGATCGCCATGGGCTGACGCGATCATGCGGGCGAGCGCCGCACCGCTCGGCGCCCGGCTCCCGTCGAGCCACAGCTCGGCGGGGCGGACGTCGCGGAGACCCGCAATGTCAGCCAAAACCTCGGCGGTCTTCTTCGGGAAGTTCTGTCGGAATGTCAGCGCGATAGGCAGAAACCAACGATCAGGTGATCGGTCTTTGCCGATCGGTTGATCGGGGCGCTGCTTTGACTGTTGCCGGCGGATGGGGCTCATGAGACCACCCGCTCGGGACGCGCGACGCCCTCCGGCCAAACCGCGCCCTCGGGCCAGTTCTCGGAGAACCAGCCCATGACCTGGTCGTACTTCCGCGCCGTGAAGGTCTTCGAGCCATCCAGCAGATGATCGAAGAATCGCCAGTCTCCGGCAGCCAGCCGCCCCAATGTGCGCAGGGTCAACGGCCGGCCGGCTCTGAACGCCCCTGCGACCACAATCAAATTGCGACTCAGCTCCTGCTCCATGCGTCGAGCGTTAGTCGGAAATTTCCGATTCGTCGACAATCAATCGTCGGAAACATCCCATTCGCCTTTGGACAAGGCGCGTCGGATATTTCCGCAATGGAAAAGAATGAACTTCGTCAACGGATTAAGGCGCGCCTTGCTGAGTTGGGCGTTAGTCCCATCGAGGCAGCAAAGGCTATTCCCGGCCTTGAGCGGAATTACATTCGGGACTTTCTGGAGGGAAAAAAGCAGTCCTTCAGTGCAGGAAAGCAGCCTTTGGTCGCCGCCGCCCTGCAGTGGACTATTCCCGACCTCATAGGCCCCCCACCCCGACGCAGCAGTCACGGTGCTCCGAAGCTTGCGATGGTGCCCTTGCTGGATCGCATCACGGCAGGACGCCTGCGGAGTCCCGCGAGCCAAATACCTTTAGACGACGTCCCTCTGCTAGCTTTTGCAGATCTTGGCCGCGGCGAGTTCTTTGCGCTGACTGTTGAAGGCGACTCCATGGATCGATACTCGCCCGAGGGGTCGATTATCGTAGTCAATAAGGCCGAGCGATCCCTGGTCAACGGGCGCTGTTATGTCTTTTCAATCAAGGGAGAGACGACTTACAAGATGTGGCAAGGGGGCTCTAACCCCCATCTGGCGCCATTCTCAACGAACCCTCTCAACAAGCCGGTGTTTTTCCGGACGCGGGACCTGGAAGTCATAGGCAGGGTCAAGCGGACAATTTTGGACCTCTAAAGCAATAAAGTCGGAAAAATCCAATCTTACGCATTGACCGTCGGAAATTTCCGACGCTATTGTTTCCCGTGAAACACTCTACGGGAGACACGCTGTGTCGCGTTGCATTTCGCCCGCTACTGACCTGACCGCCTCCGAGTTCGCCGCTCAGCTGCGGCTGCACGGCTTCTTTCGACTGCCAGCCGAGGGGCAATTTGCCGACGTGCGCTCGAAGGGGTGCCCCCGTACGGCGCCCGTGATGCTTGGGAAGCGGATCAACCGCCAGGCCACCCTGAATGCCCTGCTCGCGGCCCGTAAGGCCCGCCAGGACGCCGCCGCGGCTCAGGAGGCCGCCCAGGCCGAGCGCGAGCGTGTGGCCGGCCTAATCGCCCCCCAGGCTATGCCCGGAGCCAGGGCCGGACTTCAGGGACCGGCAGCGATAGCCCAGCTCGCCGACGACTTCATCACGATCACCACCCGCAACGAAGGCGCGGCTTTGCCAGACCTGATACGGATGGGATGGCGCAAGTCGCAGATCTTCGAGCATGCGGACGCGGCGCGCACGCTGGCCTATTCCCGGCAAAACGGAGTGGCTGCGTGAGCGAATTGGGGCGGCCGCTTCCGGCACATCTGTACAGGCACATAAGCCTGCTCAAACTCAGCCCCTTTGAGCAGGCGACGCGCGGCGGCTGGCGGTTCGGAACGCGGCGGATCGGCGATGGCGTCGTCGCCCGCCTAATCGCCAGCGGCCGCGCGGAGATTGTAGGCGGGCGGCTGCAGCTGAAGCAGAGGCCGACCTCATGACAGAAAAGCGGTGCCTCACGAAGCAGGAAGCGGCCGACTACTGCTGCTGTAAAACCCTCGCCGCATTCGATCGATGGCGAGCGAAGGGCATCGTCCCGGGCCCGATCCCAGGCACCACCCGGTGGGACCGGAAAGCGCTTGATCGTGCGCTGGACTGTTCTTCCGGTCTTGTGACAGAGTCGGAGGCCGAGCTTACCCCCTATCAGCGCTGGAAGGCGCAGCATGCGCGGAAGACCGAGGCTGCCTAATAAGCCCCTTAAGTTGAAGGGCATCCATCGCGTCAAGAAGCGTCAGGCGGACGGATCTATCAAGGTCTATCTCTACCATCGCGCGACCGGCCTTCCGCTCGATGAAGCAAGGCTTGCTGAGACCTATGCAGATGCCGAAAGGAAGATGCGCACGAGGGGCGAAGGCACCTTCCTGCAGCTCATTCGGCACTTCGATCGGTCCGCTTATTTCGACGGGCTCAGCGAGGAAAGCCGGAAGCAGTATATCTGGAAGCTAAAGCGGCTCGAGGTGCGCTGGGGCACCTGCCCTGTTGCGGCATTCAATGATGCCGACGACGCGCTCGAGTTTCGCAAGGACGCGCTCGCCTGGCATAACGAGCTCGGGAAGGCGTCGCCGCGTTCGGCGGACAACCTGGTCGCGGCGCTTGCTCGTGTGCTTTCATTTGCGAAAGAGAAAGCCGTCATCAAGTTCAATCCGCTCGATACGTTCGCGCGGCTCTACAAGAGCCACAGGTCGGAGCTGACGTGGCCGGAAGAGCTGCAGCAGCAATTCATGCGCACCGCGCGGGCGGCGATGGTGACCGCCATGGTGTTAGTTCGAAACACTGCGATGCGTGCCAGCGATGTTCGCAAGTTTTCTTGGACGCGCTATGATGGAAGCCGCGTACAGATCCGGTCGACCAAAACGGGGAAGCTGCTCTGGATTCCGGCGACGCGCGAGCTGAAGGCGCATCTGGACGCGCTGAAGGAAACAAAGGTCGGCGCGCTCGTGATGCTGACGGCAACGGGAAAGGCCTATAGCAAGCGGTATTTCAACGAGCAGTGGCGCGAAGATTGTGACAAGCTCGATGCGATCAACGCAGCCAAGAGTAACGATTTCGTCCGGACCGCTGACCTCAATTTCCACGACAACCGCGGCACTGCAGCGACACTGCTAGCCGAAGCCGGCGCGACGGCACCGGAGATTGCCGAGGCGCTCTGCTGGAGCGTCGACAGAGCGCAGAAAATGATCGACGTCTATCTTGCACGACGTGGCATACTCGCCGCGAACGCGATTGCAAAGCTCGAGCTGTTTCGAGATCGCAGAGACGGGACACAAGAGCAACGATAAGAAGACAGCTTTGCTTATGCCAATATTGATGAATTCGACTTGATGAGCGGTATCAGCAATGGTCGACGACGCAGCACTGAAGCAGCTCGCGTACTACTGGTTTCGCGCGCGTCTAATGCACGACTTGCTGCACAGCATAAAAGATTACCATCAGGGCAACACACAAGCCATCTGGGATGCGGAAGAAGGTTGGGAGTTCGACACCTTCCTCTGCCACTGGCTTTCAGCTCTCTTCGCAGTCGTAGAGGGCTTTCACAAGCTCAAGCTCAAAGACAAGCGAGTTCAGAGGCTATTCAACGAACACATGGCGTACCTAAAGGCGATGCGCCACGCCACGTACCATTTCATGGTGAAGGAGGGGCCTGAGATTTCGAAGATGATCAAGTCGTTGAATTGGGCAGAGGATCTCCACGATGCAATCGGCGAATTCATTAAAGAGCTTGTAGACGAACGAGCGGCCACTGAGTTGGCCGAGAAGAAGCCTAAGAGGCGAAGAAGGATTAGCTCCCGGACACCCTAATCGGGCCGCGGCGGCTGCGCGCCTCCGGAAACAACCCAAATCCCACCCGCGTCCAGCTCTTCCGTTTCCGTGATGACTTTTGCCTCTATTTTACCAGGCCGAAGCACGAGCTGCTGGATTAACAAAGGGCCCCTTAGGATCATACTCGGACGATTTGGATTTTGTGCTGCCTGTAAGGATGCGAGAGGCACTTCGACTTGAGACGGTACAGAGCCCGGAGGAGAAACTCTGAGAGTAACGCTCTTGAACGGTTTGGCCTTGGGCGTCTCCACGGTGAAGTAAAACACAAGCTGCTGAACCATCAGAAGTTCACCAGGGATCATTATGTCGGTGGTGTAGACGCCGTTTAGGAAGGCCTTTCCAGTCAGCCCAAACAGTGCGTCATCGCAAACAATGACCGAGGCAGTTCTTGAGTCCATGATTACGCAGCCGACGCAAAGGGGCCAGGAACGTTGTAAACGCCAGCGTTAGAACTGCTGGCTGAAGCCGTCGATATAACCGGAGTATTAGGACCGCTGCCGTGGAGATCGGGATGGTTTGCTCCTGCAACGTGAATTGCGTCCTCAATTGAGAAGCGCGGTTGTCGCCCCAGCGCCCAAGCGAGCTCGCCCACTCTGCCGAGCGTGATGTCCTTGAACCCCTTTAGCTCCCGGTTGATGACTGACCGATTGACCTTCAAGAGACGGGCGATTTCCGCTTGGGAAAGGCCGCGCTTTCGCTGTTCTTCCTCCAGCGCCTTTTGCAATGCTCTCCGGACTTGCTGCACAAATCTCGCAGCCGCCCTTCTATTGGGCTCAACGGCAATTCGAAACGACGGCATGGGGGTCTTCTCCAGAAACAAACTTAGGCTCGTTAAGGTCTAAGGCGTCACGAAAGCGCACGACTTCCCCCACCAAACCCAAATAAAGGTCGTGAAACTTCACTCGGTAGGCATCATGCGCGACGACGCCCACAAAATGATCTTTCTTCGGAAACCATCCGAATATCCTCACGTCACCGGTCTTTAACTCCCACACACCGCGGTCGATGGGTCGCAGTGCATGAAACTGCGTGCCAGCGTCGAGCTCTTCACCCGCACAGAACATTTCAACCAACTCAGCCACCTGCTCCTGGCAACTCAGCTCGGTCGCCCAGGTCGCTTGAAGCGCGGGCAGATCATTCTCCATCCAAGACTTGAGCTTCTGAGACAGATAGATGCATCGAAACGCCTGCTGATTGGCGTCCAACGCATCCAGTCGGTAGAGAGGTCCAGCATCATTGGATAACTCTAGTAGCGTTGCCATTTAAGTCAACAAACCATGACGAACAATTAATGATGAGGCGAAAATTTGATTTCATCTACTTTACCGCGAGAATCGGCCTGCGCCAGCGCTCGATTGAGAACGCTGCAGGAACACAAATTGTAAACTGCATGTAAACGGGCGGCCTGTTGTAAACCGACCGCCCTGACACAGCTTTGAAAATGTTTAAGATTTTGGTCGGAGCGAGAGGATTTGAACCTCCGACCCCTAGTCTCCCAGACTAGTGCGCTAACCGGGCTGCGCCACGCTCCGAACGTCGTTCCATTAGCTAGGATCGCTGCTTTGCGCAAGGCGAGGCCGCAGCATTTTGGCGTCCCGGCCTCAAGTCCCCGGAACTGCCCGCAGGGCCCCCGAAAAGGCCCTACCCGTCCTTCAGCGCCTGATCCAGCATCTCGCGGCAGGCGACGAGGTCGGCGAGGACACGCCCTAGCCGTTCCCGGTCGATGGCGCTGGGGCCGGCGGGCGCGGCAGTCGTGCCGCCCTTGCGGAAGGTGGTGAGGATTTCCTCGTCGTCGACCTCGGTGAAGCGGAAGTCGATGCCTTCCTCTTCGTCACCCTGGTAGTCGTCATCGTCGGTGTCGGCGACGCCCTTGATCGGCGCCTCCTCGTCGTCGGGCTCCATCAGGCTGGCGCCGATGGCGTCCTCGATGGCGCCGAACGAGACCGCGGCGGCACTGTCGGCGAGACCCTGCACCGATTTGACGCCGTGCTCCTTCAGGATCCGCTGCACCCCGCGGATGGTGTAGCCCTCCCCGTAGAGCAGACGGCGGATGCCCTTGAGCAGGTCGACGTCGTCGGGGCGGTAATAGCGGCGGCCGCCGCTGCGCTTCATCGGCTTGATCTGGGAGAAGCGGGTCTCCCAGAACCGCAGCACGTGCTGCGGAATGTCGAGTTCCTGCGCTACTTCGCTGATGGTTCGGAACGCATCCGGCGCCTTGTCCAAATGCCAAATCCTTTGCGAGAGGCGTTACGCCTCTTGTGGAGCCTTGCTGGCGTCACCGTTGGCGCGGTGCTGGCCGTTGATCCGCTGCTTGAGGATCGCCGACGGCTTGAACACCATGACCCGGCGCGGCGAGATCGGCACCTCGGTGCCGGTCTTCGGATTGCGGCCGATGCGCTGACCCTTTTTGCGGACCATGAAGGACCCGAACGAGGACAGCTTCACCGTCTCGCCCTTCTCCAGGCAGTCGGTGATCTCCTTCAGCACGAGTTCCACGAAGGCGGACGATTCCGTGCGCGACAGGCCCACCTTCTGGTAGACGGCTTCGCAGAGATCGACACGCGTTACGGTTTTACTTTGATCGGTCATCGCCCTGCCCCACATCACGGCGAACAATTGTTGTCTGAAATTATGAGGTTACGATACGGCGGTCAACAGCGCTCATCAATGCAGACGCATCGATCTTGCGGCCAAATCCGGCAAAATTTTATCGACTGTTGCTCTACCAGCGCACGAGCGCGGAGCCCCAGGTGAAGCCGCCGCCCATGGCCTCCAGCAGGACCATGTCGCCCTTCTTGATGCGGCCGTCCTTGCGGGCCACCGACAGCGCCAGCGGAATCGAGGCGGCTGAGGTGTTGCCGTGACGGTCCACGGTCAGCACCACCTTCTCCGGCGCGATGTGGAGCTTGTGGGCGGAGGCGTCGATGATTCGCTTGTTGGCCTGGTGCGGCACGAACCAGTCGATGGTCTCGGCATTGAGCCCGGTCGCCTGGAAGGCATCGACGATGACGTCGGTGATCATGCCGACCGCATGCTTGAAGACCTCGCGGCCCTCCATGCGCAGATGGCCGACGGTCTGGGTCGAGGACGGTCCGCCGTCGACGAACAGCTTTGCCTTGTGGCGGCCGTCGGAGCGCAGATGCGTGGTGACGATGCCGCGGTCGGTCGCCGCCTTGCCCGGCTGCTCCTGCGCCTCCAGCACCACCGCGCCGGCGCCGTCGCCGAACAGCACGCAGGTGCCGCGGTCGTTCCAGTCGAGGATGCGCGAGAAGGTCTCCGCGCCGATCACCAGCGCGCGCTTGAAGGCGCCGGTGCGGAGGAAATTGTCGGCGGTGGCGAGCGCGAACACGAAGCCGGAGCATACCGCCTGGAGGTCGAAGGCCGCGCCGTGGGTGATACCGAGCCCGTGCTGCACGGCGACCGCCGTCGCCGGGAAGGTGTTGTCCGGCGTCGAGGTCGCGAGCACGATCAGGTCGATCGACTGCGCGTCCATGCCGGCGTCGGTCAGCGCAGCCTGCGCCGCCCTGATCGCCAGATGCGAGGTGAACTCGCCCTCGGCCGCGATGTGCCGCTCGCGAATGCCGGTGCGCTGCACGATCCACTCATCGGACGTATCAATGCGCGCCGCCAGCTGGGCGTTGGTCACCACCCGCTCCGGCAAATAAGAGCCGCAGCCCAGCACGACCGAACGAATCTGAGTCACGAAACAGCCTCCTGCGCGGCCTGCACGGAATTGAGTGCACCACCTTCGCGGTTGAGCATCTGATTGATCTTGTTCAGGAGATCGAATTTGACCATCTCATAGCCAACATCGATCGCTGAGGCAAAGCCTTCGGCGCTGATTCCGCCGTGGCTCTTGACCACTAATCCGTTCAAACCCAGGAACACGCCGCCATTGGACTTGTTCGGGTCCATCTTGTTGCGCAGCGCCTGGAAGGCGTCGCGGGCGAAGAGGTAGCCGAGCCTGGACATCCAGCTCCGCTGCATCCCTTCGCGCAACAATTCCGCCATCTGCCGCGCGGTTCCCTCGGCAGCCTTGAGCGCGATATTGCCGCTGTAACCTTCGGTCACGATGACGTCGGCGTGCCCCTTGCCGATGCCGTCGCCCTCGACGAAACCGATATAGTCGAGTTCCGGCAGGTTCCTCGCGCGCAGGATTTCCCCGGCTTCGCGGATCTCCTCGTGCCCCTTGATCTCCTCGACCCCGATATTGAGCAGCCCGACCGTGGGGCGCTTCTTGTCGAACAGCACGCTTGCCATCGCCGCGCCCATCACCGCGAGCGACACCAGATGGTGCGCGTCGCCGCCGATGGTTGCGCCGAGGTCGAGCACGATGGAATCGCCGCGCTTGGTCGGCCAAACGCCCGTGATCGCCGGGCGGTCGATCCCCGGCAACGTGCGCAGATGGAAGCGCGACATCGCCATCAGCGCGCCGGTATTGCCGGCGGAAACCGCGACATCCGCCTCGCCCTTCTTCACGGCATCGATGGCAAGCCACATCGAGGAGGTCTTGCGGCCGCGCCGCAGCGCCTGGCTCGGCTTGTCCGAGCCGCTGACGGCCACGTCGGTGTGGATGATTTTCGAAGCGGCCTTGAGAGCCGGATGCTTCTCAAGCTCGGGCTCGATTCTGGCGCGGTCCCCGACCAGCAGGAACTCGGTCCCGCGATGCCTCTGAAGCGAGATGGCGGCGCCGGGAATGACCACGGCGGCGCCGGCGTCGCCCCCCATGGCGTCCAGCGCGATGCGAACCTTGCTTGGCATAAAAGTCCTGGAAACCTGGTCTGGTGCGGTCTTGGATCAGCGGGACCGCAAAATGAGTTCGCCACGGACATGGCGGCTGGCCAAGCGCCACGCCGCACCCGGGCCGGGGCGCGACAATAGCGTTTTGTTACCCCGAAACAACCTCTTGCCCCCAGCCTTTTGCTTCCAGGGCGATCCGGCGGCCAAACCGCAAATTCACAGGAAGCACATCGAAATCAAGTAGATAAATCAGCCTTTCAAACCATCCACGCAAGCACCTCGCGTCCCGTAGCAAAGCGGTGTTCCCGGGAATGCTCAGCTATTTGCCCTTCTTCTTGTCTTGCAGCGCCTTCAGGGCTGCGAATGGATGGTCCTCCGGATCGGGGGCGGTGACCTCCGCCTCGAACACGACCCCCTCCTTGCGCGGATAGGGATCGACCGCCAGGAACAGGGCGTCGGTGGCGAGCCGGCCGAGGTCGATGATGCCGCCCACGATCGGCTCCGGCGGGTCGGCGACCTCCGGCGGCTCCTTGTCGTCCTGCCCCTCTGCGATCAGGTCGGCGAGACGCCGCGCCTCAGCCTCGGGGGCGAACACCAGGTCCACCTCCTCCTCGATCTCGCTTTCGATCGGATCGAGCGTGACCACGCAGGTCTGGCCGATTCGGGCCCGGACGCTGCCGGTCACCTGGACCCGGCCGCCGCTCCGGGGCACCACGTCGAAGTCGGCCTCGGCCGACAGGACTTCGCGGAGGCCCGCAAGCTCGGCCATCGCCTGCCGCTCGGCGGCCGAGGCCTCGAGCTTGCGATGCAGGCCGGTGTCGGGGATTTGCGCGACGATGACGGGGGCCCGCCAGGGATCGGGCTCGGATCCGGTATTGGGTCGGCTCATGGCGTGTCGCCCTCGGGAAGCGCTGGAGGAAACCTGAAGGAGGCGCGCAGCAGCGCAGCCTCGTCGGCCCGGCCGAGATCGGCCTCGGTGGCCCGCGCATAGGCCGCCAGCCGCTTCGCCTGGTCCAGGTCGGTCCCGTTCAAGATATTCTTGCGGATCGCCTCTGCCAGGGCCTCGCCGCCGGCCTCGATGGCCTGGTCATAGGCCTGCACGCGGCCGTAAAACGCCTCGCCGAAGGCTCGCATCCGCTTCGGCACGGTCTGGTCGCCGACCCCCATCTCGCGCAGATTGTCGTCCATGTCCTCGCAGAACCGGTCGAACAGCGCCTGCGACAGCTCCGAGGCTCCTGCGGTGGCGCCCTGGACCGCGCGCAGGCGCCGCAGCAGCAGCCACAGATGCAGCAGCAACAGGTCGAAACGCCCGTTAACCGTATCGGGCACGCCCAAGTCGCGGTAAAATATGGGTTCTCGCGCCTGCGTCACGATCATGCCATAGATGGCTTCAATGGTGCCCGACGGGGTTAGCCGGGGTTTCCTGAAGTGATTGAACGGCCAAAGCATTGTGGTTTCCGCAAGGGGGCGCGCGCGAGTTGCATTCAGACGCCCAGCCCGGTACTTCAGCGCCTCGCGCGACGCAAGGGGACGGAATCAGTTCCGCTATGACGACAACGAACCAGATCAGCCTGCGCGCGGACAAGCGGCGCGGCCTTCATGCACGCTGGCGCGGCTTGCGCATGCTCGCCGCCGTCGCCCTGGTCGGCGCCGCGCTCACGGGCTGCACCGGCGAGCAATTCCAGAAGGGTTACATCCTGCCGCCCGGCGCGCTGGAGCAGATTCCGATCGGCGCGAGCCAGGACCAGGTGCTGATCGTGATGGGCACGCCCTCCACGGTCGCGACCCTCGACGGCGAAGTGTTCTACTACATCTCGCAGCGCTCGGAGCGCATGGTCGCCTTCATGAACCAGAAGGTGGTCGACCAGCGCGTCATCGCGATCTATTTCGACAAGAACCGGCGCGTGCGGCGCCTCGCGAATTACGGCCTGCAGGACGGCAAGATCTTCGACTTCATCAGTCGCACCACGCCGACGTCGGGCCAGGAGATGAACTACCTCACGCCGCTGTTCAAGCTGCTCAGCTTTAACTGAGTCCCCGGAGCGTTTTCGGGCGAAGCCGGTGACCGGCTCGCATCAGGAAAATGCTTCAAGACAAGCATCCAAAACGCCTTCCAATTCCGCCGGAAGGTATATGGCCCTCGCCTGCGGCGTCGTGCCGCCCTCCGCGCGGCACTGACCGCCGCGCGCGACTTGCCGTCGCATCTGCGGTTTCCTACCCTCCCTGCAAAGAAAGAAGCAGGGAGTGGATTCGTGCCTAAGACTTTGTCCCGACGTCGCGTGCTCACCGGAATGGCCGGCCTTTCGGCCGCAGCGATCCTGCCGCGATCGAGCCTTGCCGACTGGAAGCCGACCGAAAACGTCCGCCTCGTCGTGCCGGCTGCGGCCGGCGGCTCGACCGACGTGTTGGGCCGGCTCCTGGCTGCGCATCTGCAAACCGCCTGGGGCCAGTCGGCTGTCGTGGAAAACCGCTCGGGCGGCGGCGGCACCATCGGCACCGCCGAGGTGGTTCGTGCCAAGCCCGATGGCCACACCATCCTGGTCGGCAATCCCGGTCCGAACGCGATCGCCTACAGCATCTTCAAGAATCTGACCTACAAGCCGGACCAGCTCCAGCCGGTCTCCAACATGATCCGGATCCCGAACATCGTGTCGGCGCATCCGAAGACCGGCATCAAATCGGTCGCCGAGCTGATCGCCTATCTCAAGGCCAATCCGGACAAGCTCAGCTACGCCTCCTCCGGCGTCGGCCAGAGCCCTCACCTCACCGGCGCCTGGTTCCTCCAGCTCACCGGCCTCAAGATGACGCACATCCCGTTCCGCGGCGCGGGCCCCGCGCTCCAGGCCGCGCTGGCCGGCGACATCCAGATCCTGTTCGACAATCTCTATCCGAGCCTGCCGCAGGTGCAGAACGGCACGCTCAACGGTCTGTGCGTCACCACCACCGAGCGCAGCGACCTCGCGAAAGACCTGCCGACCATGCGCGAGAGCGCACCGGAGCTGGCGAATTTCGACGTCTCGTCGTGGTTCTCGGTCTTCCTGCCGAAGGGCGTCTCGCCCGAGGTGTTGAGCGCGCTCAATCTCCAGGTCAAGGCGATGCTGGAGCGCGACGACATCAAGAAGCAGATCGCCGCCATGGGCGCCCGCGCCGACTACGGCACGCCGGAGCAGTTCGCCGCCTTCGTGGATTCCGAGACGAAGAAGTTCGCCGGCATCATCCAGAAGGAAGGGCTGCAGATGGACGTGCAGTAGGACTCGTGTCCCGGACGCGGTGCAGCGTGTAACGCTGCTCCGCTGAGCCGGGACCCAGCCGCGCGAACGTGGACCCCGGATCTGCAGCGCACCACTTCGTGCTGCGCGGCGTCCGGGGAACGCGGATAGAGCGAAGCCTCATAAACAAAAACCCCGCGGCTCGCACCGCGGGGTTTTGTCTTGTCTCGTCTTCGCCGCTCAGTGCGCCAGGATCGCCAGCAGCAGCAAGGCCACGATGTTGGTGATCTTGATCATCGGGTTCACTGCGGGACCCGCCGTGTCCTTGTAGGGATCGCCGACGGTATCGCCGGTCACCGCCGACTTGTGGGCGTCAGAGCCCTTGCCGCCGAAATGACCGTCCTCGATGTACTTCTTGGCGTTGTCCCAGGCGCCGCCGCCCGAGGTCATGGAGATCGCGACGAACAGGCCCGTCACGATGACGCCGAGCAGCATAGCACCGACGGCGGAGAACGCCGCCGACTTGCCGGCCACGCCGCCGCCCGCGATCGCGTAGATCAGGAAGTAGACGACGATCGGCGACAGCACCGGGAGCAGCGAGGGGATGATCATCTCCTTGATCGCCGCCCGGGTCAGCAGGTCGACCGCCTTGCCGTAATCAGGCTTGTCGGTGCCCTGCATGATGCCCGGCTTCTCGCGGAACTGACGCCGGACCTCCTCGACGATCGCACCGGCGGCACGGCCCACCGCGGTCATGCCCATCGCGCCGAACAGGTACGGCAGCAGGCCGCCGAACAGCAGGCCCACCACCACATACGGGTTGTTGAGCGAGAAGTCCGGATTGACGCCGGCGAAGTAGGGATGGCGCGCGGAGTCTGCAACGAAGAACTTGAGGTCCTGGTTGTAGGCCGCAAACAGCACGAGGGCACCGAGACCGGCCGAGCCGATCGCGTAGCCCTTGGTGACCGCCTTGGTGGTGTTGCCGACCGCGTCGAGCGCATCGGTCGACTTGCGCACCTCCTTCGGCAGGCCCGCCATCTCGGCGATGCCGCCCGCGTTGTCCGTCACCGGGCCGAACGCGTCGAGCGCGACGACCATGCCGGCCAGCGCCAGCATGGTGGCGGTCGCGATCGCGATGCCGAACAGGCCGGCGAGGCTATAGGTGACCAGGATGCCGGCGATGATCACGATCGCGGGGAGCGCGGTCGCTTCCATCGAGACGGCAAGGCCCTGGATCACGTTGGTGCCGTGGCCGGTCACCGAGGCCTGGGCGATCGACTTCACCGGCCGATAGTCGGTGCCGGTGTAGTATTCGGTGATCCAGATGATCAGCGCGGTGACGATGAGGCCGACCACGCCGCATTGGAACAGCGCCATGCCGGTATAGTCGACGCCATCAAGCTTGCCGAAGCCGATCAGGCTGTAGATCACGCCGGCGATGCCGATCAGCGACAGGATGCCGGTCGCAATCAGGCCCTTGTAGAGCGCGCCCATGATCGACTGGCTCGGCCCGAGCTTCACGAAGAAGGTGCCGATGATCGAGGTGATGATGCAGATGCCGCCGATCGCGAGCGGCAGCGTCATCATGTTGGCGAGGATCGGCGTCTTGGCGAAGAAGATCGCGGCGAGCACCATGGTGGCGACCGCGGTCACCGCATAGGTCTCGAACAAGTCCGCGGCCATGCCGGCGCAGTCGCCGACATTGTCGCCGACGTTGTCGGCAATGGTGGCCGGATTGCGCGGATCGTCCTCGGGAATGCCGGCCTCGACCTTGCCGACGAGGTCGCCGCCGACGTCCGCACCCTTGGTGAAGATGCCGCCGCCGAGACGGGCGAAGATCGAGATCAGCGAGGCGCCGAAGCCGAGTGCCACCATGGCGTCGATGACGGTACGGCTGTCCGGCGCAAGCTTCAGCGAATGCACCAGGAAGCCGAAATAGAGCGTCACTCCGAGCAATGCGAGACCTGCCACCAGCATGCCGGTGATCGCGCCTGCCTTGAAGGCGAGCTCGAGGCCGCCGGCGAGCGAGGTGGTCGCCGCCTGGGCGGTCCGCACATTGGCGCGGACCGAGACATTCATGCCGATGAAGCCGGCCGCCCCCGACAGGACGGCGCCGATCAGGAAGCCGATGGCGACGTAGATTCCGAGGAAATAGACAAGCAAGAGGAAGATGACCACGCCGACGATGCCGATCGTCGTGTACTGGCGCCGCAGATACGCCTGTGCACCCTCAGCGACCGCTCCCGCGATCTCCTGCATGCGCGGCGACCCCGCATCCGCGCTTAACACCGAAGACGTCGCCCAAATCGCGTAGACGACGGAAAGCACTCCGCAGAGCACTATCAACCATAATGCTGTCATGTGATTTTTGCCTCAGATCCTTGATGTACCCCCGGCGCCTTTTGTTGTCCGTCGAGCGGTGCGGCGCCTTGATTTCGAACAAAGCCGCCCCTTGCCCAAAAGGGGCGGCCTTAGTCGGTAGCAAGCTTGCCAAAATCAAATTGAGGGTGCAACGCCGGATAAGGCCGAAAACGCCGATCTCGGCAGGTATTTAGGCCAAGTGCAGCGAACTAAGATGCCGGTTTGGAGCAATTCCTAGAAGTGGCTGTAGGACAGCCGCCTCAAGACCAATTCCTGGCCCTGCCCGTCCAGGAAACGCGGCCCCTGCTTGCCCGCGACGATCGTGCCGATCGCGGTGACGGCAAGGCCGGCCGCCCGCCCCGCGGCCATCAGCGCATCGACCTGCGCCGGCGGGACGGTGCACAGCACCTCGTAATCGTCGCCCCCCGCAAGCAGCGTCTCGACGCAAGTGACATTGCGAGCGACCAGGCTTGCTGCCGCGGCCGAGAACGGCACGCTGGTTACGTCGACCGTGGCGGAGACCCCGGATGCTGCGCAGAGTTTGGTCAAATCGCCGGCGAGCCCGTCGGAGACGTCCATTGCCGCGGTCGCGTGATCGCGCACGGCCCGTGCCAGCGGGTTGCGCGGCTGCGGCACGCGATAGCGGGAGACCAGGGCTTCCCTTGCAGCGGGATCGGTCGCGAGCGCTGCGGCAGCGGCACCGCCCGTGAGCACGTCGAGGCCGAGCGCGGCGTCGCCGATCGTGCCGGTCACCAGGATGCGATCGCCTGGCCTCGCGCCGGTACGGCCGACCATCCGCCCCTGCGGCACGTGGCCGAAGGCGGTGATCGAGATCATCTGCGGGCCCGGCGTCGAGACCGTGTCGCCGCCGAGCAGCGGACAAGCGAATTCCTTTGCGTCTTCGCCCAGCGCGTCCGCAAAGGGCCGGAGCCAGGCATCCTCCTTGCTCCGAAGCGCCAGTGTCAGCACGAATCCCGCCGGCGTCGCGCCCTTGGCGGCGAGATCGGACAGATTCACCCGCAGCGCCTTGCGCGCGATGGTGTCAGGGGGATCGGTGGCAAGATAGTGCACGCCTTCGACGACGGCGTCGGTGGTAACGACGATTTCGTCGCCGGACGACGACAGCACCGCAGCGTCATCGACCAGACCGAACGCACCGGGATCGGTCGCCAGCGGCTTGAAATAGCGCGCGATGAGGGAGTCTTCGGGGGAGGGCTGTGTTCGGTCCTGTGTCACGATAGCAGACCCGTCATCCCTGCGCGATGGCGAAGCCATCGTCGCTGGAGGTGCAAGCCCTTGCGAGCCTCGAAGGATGTACGGCCGAGGTGCACCTTCAGTGCCACGCCGTCGTCCTTCGAGGCCTCCGCTTCGCTACGGCACCTCAGGATGATGGCTACTGCAGGGGCCATCGACTGTTCCTACCCCCGCCCGAACTCATCGCCGCGAAACTGGCGGCCGATCTGGTCGAGCACGGCGTTGACCATGCCGGTCTCCTCGCGGTCGACGAAGGCGTTGGCGACATCGACATATTCGGAGACGACGACGCGGCCCGGCACGTCCTTGCGGTGCTCCAGCTCATAGGCCCCTGCCCGCAGCACCGCGCGCAGGATCGCTTCGATCCGCTTCAAGGGCCAGCCCTTCGACAGCGCCTCGTCGATCAGGGGATCTAGCTTCTTCTGGTCGCGCACGACGCCCGAGACGACGTCGCGGAAGAAGGCGGCTTCGGCCGGCAGGTAAGTGTCGCCCTCGACCTCGTTGCCGAGCCAATGGCTCTCGAACTCGGCAAAGATGTCGTTGATGCCGGCGCCGGCGATATCCATCTGGTACAGTGCCTGCACCGCCGCGAGCCGCGCCGCGCCGCGCCGGTTCGCCTTCTTCTCGTTAAGTCCTGCCGGCTTCTTGGTGGGATCAGCCATGGCTTCAGGCCCGTGCCATGCGGCGTTTGATGCGCAGCATCGCAAGCGCCGCACGTGCGGCATCGCCGCCCTTGTTGAGCTCGCTGGCCCGCGCCCGCGCCCAGGCCTGCGCCTCGGTGTTGACGGTGAGGATGCCGTTGCCGAGCGGCAGCTTTCGCGCCACGGCAAGATCCATCAGCGCGCGCGAGGATTCCTGCGACACGATCTCGAAATGGATGGTGTCGCCGCGGATTACGCAGCCGAGCGCGATCACCGCGTCATAGGGCTTGTCGTTCGCCGCCGCCGCGTCGATCGCGATGGCGACCGCCGCGGGGATCTCCAGCGCGCCGGGAACCGTGATGACGTCATGCGTCAGGCCGGCCGCCTTCAGCTCGGCGATGGCGCCGTCCAGAAGCGCGTCCTGGAGATCGTCATAGAACCGCGCCTCGACAATCAGCGCCCGTGCGCCGGAAATGTCGGTCTGGTCCTTCAGGGGTGCGCGCCGCGCGTCAGCCATCGTTTAAGATCCGTTCTAGAGGTTGGCGCGTTATGTAGTCGCCGCAGGCACGTAAGCCAAGTTCAAAGACTGTCATTCCGGGGCGCGAAGCGAACCGGGAATCTCGAGATTCCGGGTCTGGTCCTGCGGACCATTCCGGAATGACGGCTCTGCCGTCACTTCATTTCCGTCAGCCGCGCCGCGTAGCGGGCCATCAGGTCGACCTCGATATTGACCTCGTCCCCCGCCTTCCAGCCACCGATCGTCGTGACCGAGAGCGTGTGCGGGATGATCAGCACCGAAAAGGTCACGTCCCTGACCGTATTGACCGTGAGCGAGACGCCGTCGAGCGTGATCGAGCCCTTGGTGGCGATGAAGCGCGCCAGCTCCCGCGTGGTCGAGAGCTCGAACCGCGCCATGTCGGGCAGATCCTCGCGGCTGACGAGGGTCGCAATACCGTCGGCATGGCCGGCGACGATGTGGCCGCCGAGCTCGTCGCCGATCTTGAGCGCGCGCTCGAGGTTGAGCCTGGTGCCGACCTTCCAGTGCTTGGCCGTCGTGAGTGCCAGCGTCTCCGCCGCAGCATCGACGTCATACCAGGTCCTTTGCTTGGAGTCCTTGCCACCTGAGACGCCGGAAGCAACCACAGTCAGGCACACGCCGTTGCTGGCGATCGAGGCACCGTCGGCGATGGTGGTCTGATCGTAGCGGCAGGCGATGCGCAGCCGGTGCAGCTGGCCCTGCGCCACGGGCGTGAAGCTGACGATCTCGCCGATATCGGTGACAATGCCGGTGAACATTACGCGCGCCCGTAGATGGTGAGAGTATCCTTGTCGAATGTTTCGCTAGCATGAACCTTGTAGGCCTGCGACTGCGTGATTTTCGACAGGGGCAATGCATCGAGCGCATCGACGCCGCCACTGCCTACCGCTTCCGCGCCGCGGAACAGCCAGACCTCATCGGCGAGGTCGGCCGCGACGAACGAAGCCGCAACGCGGCTGCCGCCCTCGACCATCAGGCGGGTGATGCCCTTCCCAGCCAGCGCATGCAGCGCGGCCGGCAAATCGAGCCCGGAGGCGCTTGCCGGCGGGATGCGGATCACTTGCGCGCCGGTCGCGCCGAGGCGTGTTGCTGCCGCGGCTTCCGCAAGGTCGGAGCCCATCACCCAGAGCGGCGTCTCGCGCGCGGAGCCTATGAGCTTGCTCCCCCCGGGAATGCGCAGGCTCTGATCGAGCACCACGCGCACTGGCGAGCGCGCCGCCATACCCGGCAGGCGGCAGGTGAGAAGCGGGTCGTCCGCCAGCACCGTTCCGATGCCGACCAGGATGGCATCGCTCTGCGCGCGCAGGAGATGCACGCGATTGCGCGCCGCCTCCCCCGTGATCGCGACCGGCTTGCCGCCGGCGGCGCCGATCTTGCCGTCGGGCGAGACCGCCAGCTTCAGGATCACATGCGGGCGCTTGTCCCGGATGCGACGGAAATGCCCGGCATGGTCGAATGCGGCTTCAGCCGCGCACAGGCCCACATCCACATTGATGCCGGCGGCGCGCAGGCGCGCATGGCCCTGGCCGGCCACTTCCGGATTGGGATCCTCGATCGCCGCCACCACCCGCTTGATGCCAGCGGCGATCACCGCGTCGGCGCAAGGCGGCGACTTGCCGAAATGCGAGCAGGGTTCGAGCGTGACGTAGAGCGTGGCGCCGCGTGCGGCTTCGCCTGCCCGCCGCAGGGCTTCGGGCTCGGCATGCGGGCGTCCGCCTGCCTGGGTCCAGCCGCGGCCGACGATGACACCGTCCTTGACGACGACGGCGCCCACGGCCGGGTTCGGCCAGGTGCGTCCCTGCCCGCGGCGTCCGAGCGCCAGCGCAAGCTGCATGAAACGAAGATCGGCGTCCTTGGCCTCGCGGGCCTTCTGCGCGAACTGATCCTCCAGGATACGGAAGATCATTTGCGGATCGCGGCGAGCCGCGCTTCCTCCTCACCGGAGAGCTCGCCGAGCACGTCGGCAAAATCCTTGGCCTCGCGAAAATTGCGGTAGACTGAGGCGAAGCGCACGTAGGCGACGTCGTCGAGCGTGCGCAGATGCTCCATCACGGTCTCGCCGATCACCTCGGAGGAGATCTCGGCCTCGCCCCCGGTCTCGAGCTCGCGCACGATGGTGGAGACCATCTTCTCCACCCGCTCCGGCTCGACCTGCCGCTTGCGCAAAGAAATCTGCACCGAGCGCATCAGCTTGTCACGGTCGAACGGCACGCGGCGGCCGTTGCGCTTGATCACCGTGAGCTCGCGCAACTGCACGCGCTCGAAGGTGGTGAAGCGGAAATTGCAGGCGACGCACACGCGCCGCCTGCGGATCACGGAAGAGTCCTCGGTCGGACGCGAGTCCTTTACCTGCGTATCGAGACTGTTGCAGTTCGGACAGCGCATCCGCGTGACCCAGCCTTACTGATAGATCGGGAACCGATCGGTGAGCGCCTTGACCCGTTCCTTGATCGCGGCCTCGACCAGCGGCGCCTTGCCGTCGTCCGACTGCGCGATCGCGTTGAGGACCTCGGCAATCATGCCGCCGACCTGCTGGAATTCGGCGACGCCAAAGCCGCGGGTGGTCGCCGCCGGCGTACCCAGACGAATACCGGAGGTGACGAACGGCGACTCGGGGTCGAACGGAATGCCGTTCTTGTTGCAGGTGATGGCGGCACGAACCAGCGCTTTCTCCGAGGCGTTGCCCTTCAGGCCCTTCGGCCTGAGATCGACCAGCATCAGATGGTTGTCGGTACCGCCGGAGACAATGTCGAAGCCGTGGCTCTTCATCGCCTCGGCCAGCGCCTTGGCGTTCTCGACGACGTTCTTGGCGTAGACCTTGAAGTCCGGACGCAGCGCCTCGCCGAAGGCAACCGCCTTGGCCGCGATCACGTGCATCAGGGGGCCGCCCTGCAGCCCCGGGAAGATCGCCGAGTTGAACTTCTTGGTCAGCGTCTCGTCATTCCACAGCATCAGGCCGCCGCGCGGACCGCGCAGCGATTTGTGCGTCGTCGTCGTGGTGATGTGGGCATGCGGCACGGGCGAGGCATGCACGCCGCCGGCGACGAGGCCCGCGAAGTGTGCCATGTCGACCAGGAGGTACGCGCCGACGCTGTCCGCGATCTCGCGGAAGCGCTTGAAGTCCCAGGCGCGCGAATAGGCCGAGCCGCCGGCGACGATCAGCTTCGGCTTGACCTGTTCGGCCTGCTTGGCGACCGCATCCATGTCGATGATCTGGTCCTCGCGGCGCACGGTGTAGTGCGCGGCCTTGAACCACTTGCCGCTCATGTTGACGGGCGAGCCGTGGGTGAGATGGCCGCCGGCCGCGAGGTCGAGACCCATGAAGGTATCGCCGGGCTGCAGCAGCGCCAGGAACACCGCCTGGTTCATCTGGCTGCCGGAGTTCGGCTGCACGTTGGCGAATTTGGCGCCGAACAGCTTCTTGGCGCGGTCGATCGCGAGGTTCTCGGCGACGTCGACCCACTCACAACCGCCATAGTAGCGCGCGCCCGGATAGCCTTCCGCGTATTTGTTGGTCATCACCGAACCCTGCGCTTCCAGCACGGCCCGGCTGACGATGTTCTCGGAGGCGATCAGCTCCACCTCATGGCGCTGCCGGCCGAGCTCGCCCTTGATGGCGGCGGCGATTTCCGGGTCGGCCTGCTCGAGCGGAGCGGCGAAAAACGAATCGGGCGCGGAGGCGGTTTTGGGTGCGGTCATCTTGCGAATATCTCCACCGCCGCAGCCTTTTGGCGGGCTACGGGCGGTCTGGTGTGGCGATCGGAAGCGGCGAGCGCGATCTACCACATCGCCCGCAACAGGCCAAGCATTTGCGGGTCGGGGATCTGAATTGTGCCAGATATGGTGGGAATCGGGGAAATTCGGAGGCGCTGGACCCTAGCCTTGATCCCTGACCGCTGCGAAAGCCGACCCGCAACTATCTAAAATTGCAACTAGAATCAAGCGCACGCAGAAAGAGACAGACTTCCGGCGGGCCAGCGGGCTATAGGATTACCAGCGCGGCTTGGGCCGTTAGGGGACCGTGGAGCACAATGTCAGGCAAGATCGAGCACTGCGTGAAGGTGCACGTCCCTTTGTCGAACCCCGGTCGTGGAACAGCCGAGGAACGCGCTTCCATTCACAGTGTCTCCGACAGGCTCCAAGACGCAATCGTTTTGCAGGAAGTCGGCGAATTTGATGGCGACGAGTTCGGGGGCGGCGAATGCCAGCTGTTTATGTACGGCCCAGATGCAAATGCACTTTTCGAGGCAATCCTCCCGATCTTGAGCAGTTGGCCAGCTCTCAAAGGAGGATACGCCGTGAAAAGGTTTGGTCCTCCCAGATCACGGACCGAAAAGGTCAAGTTCGACTAGAGCTGCGGCCGATCTGGGTGCCGTAGTCCCGCCTCCCCCTCCTACAACCCGGTGTACCCCGCCTTCACAGGGTCCACGCTGCCGTCGAGCTGGCGCAGATAGGTCAGGCCGCAAACCGTCAACCGGTGGGTGTCCTTCTCGCCGGCTTCCATCAGGATGTTGAGATAGTTCGTGACCTTCTCCCTCGCCTCCTCGCTGGCCGCGGCGGTGCGGTTGGCGAGCAGGTCATAGGTCTGCATGATGCGGTCGATGGCGGCTTCCATGGCACCCTCTGGTTCGTGCGATATTCTGGGTTCGTCGGTATTTTGGGACTGTTGATCAGGCAACCCCGCGGGCCTCGGCCTGCGCCTGGAACCGGGCGATCGCCGTGTTGGCGAGCCGGATCTTGTTGAACTCCCCGTTCTGGAGCAGCTTGATGATGATCCCGAGCAGGCGTTCGTCGGTGACGAGCGTATCGGGAATTGCGCCGGAACGGCGAAGGTAGTTCGCGGCGATGGCGTAGGCCTCGCTCACGAGTTCCACGTTCATCGCCTGCAGCCCGCGCTCGACCAGCATCGACATTTCTCCGATCCGAAGGAGATAAGCGCCAAGCCCGGAACAGGTTCCTCGGGTCGCAAAATTTTCTTCGCAGGTGCAAAATGCAAAACGCACCGGTCCGGGGGCAACTCCGGGCCGGCGCGCTGGGGAAGTTGAGGCACGTTCGGGCGGCTTGCCGGTCTTGTTGAGGGCCGGCTTGGCCTTATCCCTTGGAAACTCAGAGCCGATAGAGGATCTGGTCGGTCCAGAACCGCTCGAGGCGGTGCAGCGACTTGTTGAGGGTCGAGAATTCCTCGCCCGAGATGCCGCCGACCTGCTCCACCGTCTTGACGTGCTTCTGGTAGAGCGCATCGACGATGCGGCGGACTTCCTGGCCCTGCGGGGTCAGGCGAATGCGAACCGAGCGGCGATCGACGCGCGAGCGCTGATGATCGAGGAAGCCGAGCTCGACGAGCTTCTTCAAATTGTAGGAGACGTTGGAGCCGAGATAGTAACCGCGCGTGCGCAGCTCGCCCGCGGTCAGCTCCTTGTCGCCGATGTTGTAGAGCAGGAGAGCCTGCACCGAGTTGATGTCCGCGCGGCCGCGGCGATCGAATTCGTCCTTGATCACGTCGAGGAGCCGGCGATGCAGCCGCTCCACCAGAGTCAAAGCTTCCAGATAGAGCGACTGCACCGAACCCTGCTGGCCGGAGACGCGCTCTGCGGTATCTGCCGCAGTTGCGACGGCTTTCATCATGACACTTCCCCTGTTGTCGTTTTTATCGACACTTATTCGACGAAACTTGTGTCCCGTCTGATAGGTGCAACTTAAGGGGCTCGTTTGAAGATCGGCTTAAATAAGAGAATAAAGAGATCATGAATTTAAGACAGTGAATTGCGGATTAAGCCTGTGCCACAAGCACTTTTCGCAACGCTCTGTTGACCTTCGCAAGGTCCTGTTCACCCTCCGTCCGCCGCAACTGTCGCATTCCAGAACAGGCCCGCTCCGTTTCGAAACGGGCGCGTAACGGCTGTGGCGGAACCGGCTGGTCAACGAAAACTTACCGCAAATTTTAGGCAACCATCGGTCAACCAAACCGGTACAACTCCGCGCCTCCGCTCTCGTGTCCCAGGGCTGAACAGATCGTAGGATGGGTAGGGCGAAGCGAAACCCATCGATGCAGGCGCAAGTCAGTGATGGGTTTCGCTTCGCTCTACCCATCCTACAAGAGATCGCTACGGCGGCCGTTCGCGCGCGGCCATCCAGGCGAGCGCGAGATAGGCGGCGAGCATGAAGGCTTCGACGCCGACGACGATCAGGCTGCCGCCGTAGATTCCCGGGAACATCAGCTCGATCACCGCCATCGACACCACGGTGGTGAGCCACACCACCGCGCCCCAGGGCGTTGCCAGCCACAGGCCGACCGCGGCGACGAGCTCGATCACGGCGAAGTAGACGGTCGCCGCCTGCCAGGCCATCGACTGGTTCTCGAACGCCTCGTCCTCGCCGCCGACGAAGCCCGTCACCTGCGCCCAGTGATAGAGACCCTTCAGGATCGAGAGCAGCGCCATCACCCGCAGGAACAGCACGAGGCGGCGCGTCCAGACATTGTCGTCGGACTCCGAGCGCTCCGACGAGATCGCAGCCACCGACATCGCGCTGTCTCTGGCACTGTCTCTGACGGCGTCCCTGGGACTGCCGTCACGGGCCGCATCGCGGGTGGAGATCTCGGACATGGCCCCCTTCTGGCTGCTTCGGCCCGCAAAATCAATCGGCGGCCCAAGCTCGACTGCCAGGTCAGCTCAATTCTGCCTTGCGGCAGGTCAAGCCGCGGTGACGGGAACCATGCGAGCTGGTATAAGAATAATTCCAGCCGGAGGAAGAGTGATGGCAATTAAATACGGACGTCCGATCGAACTGCGCGAGGTTTCGCGCCGCGAGGGAGCGGCGGTGCCCCACGCCCTCGATCTGACCGTCCGCCCGCGCCGCAACCGCAAGGCCGAATGGGCCCGGCGGATGGTGCGCGAGAACGTCCTCACCACCGACGATCTGATCTGGCCGCTGTTCCTGATCGACGGCCACAACAAGCGCGAGCAGGTCGCCTCGATGCCCGGCGTCGAGCGCCTCAGCGTCGACCAGGCCGTGCGCGAGGCCGAGCGCGCCATGAAGCTCACCATCCCCTGCCTCGCGCTGTTTCCCTACACCGAGCCGTCCTTGCGCGACGAGGAAGGCTCCGAAGCGACCAATCCGAACAATCTGGTCTGCCAGGCGGTGCGCGCAATCAAGAAGGAGTTTCCGGAGATAGGCATCCTCTGCGACGTCGCGCTCGACCCCTTCACCAGCCACGGCCATGACGGCCTGATCTCGGACGGCAGGATCTTGAATGACGAGACGGTCGCCGTGCTGGTGCGTCAGGCGCTGGTGCAGGCCGAAGCCGGCTGCGACATCATCGCGCCATCCGACATGATGGACGGCCGCGTCGCCGCGATCCGCGAGGGGCTGGACCGCACCGGCCTGCTCGACGTGCAGATCATGGCCTACGCCGCCAAATACGCTTCCGCCTTCTACGGCCCGTTCCGCGACGCCATCGGTTCGGCCAAGACGCTGACCGGCGACAAGCGCACCTATCAGATGGACAGCGCCAACACCGACGAAGCGCTGCGCGAGGTCGAGCTCGACATCACCGAGGGCGCCGACATGGTGATGGTGAAGCCCGGCATGCCCTATCTCGACGTCGTCCGCCGCGTGAAGGATACGTTCGCCATGCCGACTTTCGCCTATCAGGTCTCGGGCGAATACGCGATGATCGCAGCCGCCGCCAACAACGGCTGGCTCGACGGCGAGCGCGCCATGATGGAAAGCCTGCTGGCCTTCAAACGCGCCGGCGCCGATGGCGTGCTGAGCTACTTTGCGCCGAAGGCGGCGGAGAAGCTGCGCGCGCAGGGGTAAGGTGCCGTAGGGTGGGCAAAGCGAAGCGTGCCCACCATCGCGCAAGATAGCGGGCAATGGTGGGCACGGCGCTACGCGCCTTTGCCCACCCTACGGCACCGGTTTCCTGCGCGTCAGCGCCGCGCCCCACCGCCCCCGAATCGCCGGAATATTTCGGCTTGTTAACGTCCCTGCGCCCTTGGCACGGGGATGGCCTGTTCCCATGTCCTGCTTGAGGGTTTTCCCTCTGTTTCCCTCTGGGAGGACGGATCATGTCGTACGACTCGGGCAATTCGGGCGCCTGGCGCAATGACGGCGGGGCGCAGCCGCACGCCTACGACCCCTATCTGCACCCGGAGCTATTCCGCGGCGTTGCAACGCGGCGCGTGTTCGCCTTCCTGATCGACATGGTCGTCATCTCGGTGCCTGTGATCCTCGGTTACATCTTCATCGCATTGTTCGGCGTGGTCACGCTCGGCATCGGCTGGGCGCTGTTCTGGCTGGCCTGGCCGGCCTCCGTGATCTGGGCCATCGTCTATTACGGCGCCTGCATTGGTGGCCCCTCCTCCGCGACGATCGGCATGCGGGTGATGGATCTGGAGCTGCGCACTTGGTACGGCGCGCCGGGCTATTTCGTGCTCGGCGCCACCCATGCCGTGCTGTTCTGGGTGTCGGTCTCGTTCCTGACGCCCTTCGTGGTGCTGCTCGGCCTGTTCAACGGCCGCCGGCGCCTGCTGCAGGATTTCGTGCTGGGAACGGTCGTGATCAACAATTCCGTCCGCGCGCCGGTGCCGCAGGCCGCAAGAACCTGGTGATCAAGAACCTATCAACCTGGATCCTCTAAGCTGACTGATCTGACCTGCCGAGCAGACCAATTGACCGGGGGCTTCCGTAGCGCGATGCTGATACTCACTTCGGAGGCCCACGACGTCCCTTGACCCAGCACTCGCGCGATACCCCCCAATTTTACCTTACGGCGCCGTCCCCCTGCCCGTATCTGCCGGGTCGGCATGAGCGCAAGGTGTTCACGCACCTCGTGGGAGAGCGCGCCGGTGACCTCAACGACCTCCTGACCCATGGCGGCTTCCGCCGCAGCCAGTCGATCGCCTACCGGCCGGCCTGCGACCAGTGCCGCGCCTGCGTCTCGGTCCGGGTCGTCGCCAACGAGTTCCGCCCCTCCCGCAACTTCCGCAAGGTGATGGCGCGCAACGCCGACATCATCGGCGAGCAGCGCAGCGCGGTGCCGACCTCCGAGCAATATTCGGTGTTCCGGGCCTATCTCGACGCCCGCCACCGCCATGGCGGCATGGCCGACATGACCGTGCTCGACTACGCCATGATGGTCGAGGACAGCCACGTCGAGACCCGCATCATCGAATACCGCAAGCGCGGTCCCGACAGCGGCATCACCGGCCGCGGCGAGGAGCTGATCGCGGTCGCGCTGACCGACGTGCTCAGCGATGGCTTGTCGATGGTCTATTCGTTCTTCGAGCCGGGCCAGGTCAGCCGCTCGATGGGCACCTTCATGATCCTCGACCACATCGCCCGCGCCCGTCGGCAAGGGTTGCCCTACGTCTATCTCGGCTACTGGATCGAGGGCTCGAAGAAGATGGACTACAAGGCCCGCTTCCTGCCGCAGCAGCGCCTCGCGCCCTCAGGCTGGCTGCGCATCGACGCGCAGGGCGATGCGGCGTCCGAGCCGCAGGATTGACCCTCACGATTGCCCTTTCCGGCCCCGCGCAGGCTTTCAGCGCGCCAAGGCTGCGACGGCCTCTGAGTCGACCGCTTTCGAACTTCCCTCGCGGCCGAGGATGAATTTGAGCGCAGAGATGCCGGGAAGGAAGAAGTAGCCTCCCCCCAGCGTCTGCGTAAACGCGGCCAGGGACACTTCCTCGCCGCTTGCCAATCCCGGCATGGAGAAGCTCCTGGTGGCGGCCGGCTTGCCGACGAGAGGATCGTCCGCGTCGAGCAGACAGACGAACCGGGGATTTCGCAACCAGCGCTGGTAGATGAACTCGAACTGCCGCTCGAGATCCGCGTTGCACGCGATGAAGAAGATGCCCTTGCGCGGCTTTTCGTTCGCAACCTCCTCGCGATAGGGCCGACCTCGGCGCAGCAGCCGGTGCAGCTTGACCGACTTGATGCTCGATTGCAGGTCGATGCCGAGCGTATCCCTCGGATTGACCCGGCGGATATGGGCTCCCTTCGGACAGCCAAAGCCGTTCGCGTCGTCGACACGAAAGCGAAATGCATCGGCTTCCGAATCCGAAATCGAAACGTCGGGATCGCCCTGCCACGACAATGGCTTTCCATTCCTTCGACGGCCCATCACCTTCTCGCAGACGGCCTGGCCGTATACCGCTTCAAATTTCGCGAACGCATCGACATCCTGCTCGATCTGGCGAACCGCGAGATAGGTCCCGTTCAGCGCGAAGCGGCCGCTCGTATACGCGGCGTCGCCCGGCCATCGCTTGACGTTGGGGCAATAGGTCAGCTCGTCATATTCGTTGCGATAGCCCAGGATGAATTCGCCCGGAGCGACGACGCGATCCTCATACAGGATGCCGGCATCCAGCCTGACCTGCCTGCGCTCGGCGCCGCGCTCTTCCCTGAGCTCGCTGATCACGGGCTGCGCGAGGCCATCGCGAAAGCCGAAGGACTCGTACAATCTTTCTTCCTCGTCGCCCGCCTTTTGCTGGAAGGCGCAGGGATCGTTGTCGATCTTGATGACATCGAACACGCTGGGATCAGGATCCAGTTCTGCTGACTTCTCCGGCGCGCTCGCCATCTCGGCAGCACTGCGTCGCTTTCTCCATTCGGCAACCAGGACATGCACGGGACCGCCGGCACCGCTTTCAACATCGGACCAGCGCCATTCTCGCGGGCTGTCCCTCAACAGCAACGCGCGCAGGTCGCAGCCCATGCCGCTGCTGAACGGGGACGGGAACGGATGCGCGGCAGTCTCATCGCATCCGAGCTTTGCCAGTCCCAAATAGCTGAAAGCGATCGCGACGGCATCGTCGACGGGGTGCTTCCTCGATTCCCTAACATCGGCGGCACTGACGACCAGCTTCTTGTCGACGAGCCCTGCGAGCCACGCTCGGGCATCGTCCTCGCGGCCCGCCTTGATCGTCAGCAGCCAGAAGCGGCTGGTCTTCAACCAGCCAAAGCCGCTTCCGAGCATTCCCTGAATGTCCTTGAGCTGTTCGGAGAGATGCGAAGCCTTCATGTTTCGATCGCCCTCATGATGAAGTCGTCGTTCCTGTCGTTACGCTCGCCGAACAGGGCGTCGCGCAGCCCGGTCGCGAGGTCGATCTCCTCGATCGTCGCGTTGCACGCGTCGAAGCGATACATGTGCGGAAGCATGCTGTCGCGGGCGTAGGACTTGAATTTCAACTCGCACTTCACGCCGCGAAAAAGCACGAAACGCGTCGGCGGAAAATCGCGCGGCGTCTTGATGTCCGGTTGCCCGACCGCCGCCGATCCCCTCGGCCTCAGCGTCGTCCATCGCCAGGCCAACGTGGTCCCGATCGTCGCGCCGTTGATGAAATCGTCGAGGTAACCGCCGAAATTGCCGTCGTAGTTCGAGCAGAATAGAAAGCGCCGACCGTCCTCGATAACGTGCCAATGGCCGAAATGGATACCCGGTGCATCACCGAGCCGCCCCTCGGTGAAGAACACCCGCCCAAAGAACGTCACGACGCGCAGGGACACGCGGATCCACCAGGCGCTCCAGCCGTTCGGGCTGCGGATATCGGTCAGGCTGATCATGTGCGCGGTCCCGCTGGCCAACAGCGCTTCGCACTGGTCGATTGACGGATGGACTTGCTGGGCCCGGGTGACATCCTCTTCGTAGGGATGAAAGAACCACTTGCTCAAGGCCTCAAACCGGCGATTGATCCAGGAGAAGAAGGTCCCGATGCAGAGCAGCGCGGCGATCGCGAGCACGCCGAAGAGCGCGAGCTCCCATCCCGGAACCCGCGCGGTCAAAGCCGTGATCCCTTCCATGATCGGCTTGGGATAGAAGACGAAGACCACCGCACACACCAAAATGGCGAGGAGCAACGGCACGCCCACGATCCAGCCGACAACACGGGTGGAGAATGACGACCACGTCTCGGTCGGCCGTTCGAGTTCGCGGCGGACGCTGTCTACCCAGCGCCGCCAGGGCGCGAACAGGGCCGGCAGCGCGACCAGGAGCAGCCATCCCAGGAACAGCAGCGCGACAAAGGCAAGCAGTGCCCTGACGCTCGCCCACACGATCCACATGCTCACACGGCTGATGACGTCCACCACGGACTGCACATCGGGCCAGGATGCGCCGACGAACCAGGTGATCGCGCCGAACAATCCCTTCGGCAGCGCACCCACGAGCCAGACCAAGGCCAGCCACAAGCCGAAAACCACGAGCCCATAGCCGACCTTTGCCGAGATGCTTGCACCCTTCCCGCGCCAATAGGACCGCGGCGCAGGCTGCATCGCCCAGTCGAAGCGCGGGTCCTGGAAGGCCCGCTGCGCCAGCGCAAGCGCGAATGATGCACGGTCATCGCCGTACATGGCCTTCAACCTGCGCCCCTCGTCCCGGGTCCAAATCAGGAGATCGCGCTCCTTCCTGATCTGCCGGGCCGTTCGGTCGCGAGGACCGACGAAGCCGCCATCGGCGAGACTGAGCCACCCGATCAGCTTGTCGAACAATTGCCCGTTGCGCGCGCTCACCAGCGGAGGTCCGCCGCCGGGCCAATAGGAGCTGAAGAGCGACCACATTGCGCCGCTGGGATGATGGACCAGCCTGTACAGCATGTCCTTGGGATCGATGCCTTCCTCGACGGCAAGCTCGAGCATCAGCAGCGGCGCCTGCTCCTCTGCGTCCGTGCGCGCCGGCAACAGTGCGATGGACGCGAACTGAATGACTGCAACATCCTCAAACAGTGCGTTCAGCGCGGACTGCATGTCTCCCGAGTCCGAAAAATCCACCGCGCCGCGCCAGCCTGGCGCAATGATGCAGATCATCTGCTGCCGGACCATTTCGAGCATGGACTGTCCTTCCCCAATCCGTCAGACGAAGTTCACGCGCATGCGGGACATCAGTGCGCCATCGTAGGCGATGGCCTTGCCCTCGCCCCGCGTTAGTCGCAGCTCGGGCAGGATCAGCAGACCAATCAGCGCGCTGGTCAGGATCTCGACCGCGAAATCCTTGGCGGGACATTGGCGGGTGCCGTATCCGAACATCAGCCAGCGCAAATCCTGGTGCGGCCCCCAATCGCGGGCGGGACAGAACTGACCGCTCTTCTTGACCACCCTGGAATCGAACAGGGCGGCGATCGACCAGATCGCCATCTTGCCGCCAGCGGAGCACGGCGCATTGTGCCGCGCGCCGGTCTCGAATTCCGTATCGCGCGGCACGTCGCGCGCGAGCAGCGGAAAGATGGGCCGAAAACGCATGAGCTCGAGCACGTGCTCGCGCACCAGATCGCGGAACTTGGCGTTTTGCCAAACGCCGGCCGGCCCGAGCCGCTGGGCTTCCGCCCGCAGGGCCCGGTGAACCTTGGAGCGCCTGAGCAACTCCTGCACGGCCAGCGCCCCCGACTGCACCGTGACCGGATGCGAAATCCAGGCAAGACCGGCGGCATTCCGCGTGATGGTGCTGGCAGTACTCGGGACACCCCAAGCCTGTTGGATGTCGCGGCTCACGGCGGCGATACGTGCACGCAACGCATCCGAGCAGAGTTCTGCCCGTCGCTGGACCCTCAGCGTCGCAGTGCTTCCTGCAAGGAGCTGGCCTGCGACATACCTGATTTCCAGGAGATATTGCCGTTGCAGCCCCGGGTCGGTGGCGTTGCCATGCGCGCCCGCCACCACCTTGCCCGTTGCCGCCCCGAACAGCGGATCCATCGATCGAAACACGATCCACATCAGGTAGTCGTCAATGAGGTCGAACGACTTGTTCGTCCCGAGCTGCCCAAGCTGCTGGACGCGCAGCTGAACCTCCCGATCGGCCGCGGCCGGCAAGCTCGCAGCCAGCAAAGCCAACCGGGCATCAAGCAGACGCCTGTCGTCGTGGTAGGTGGGCCCCGGATCCATGCCAATCAGGTAATCGCCAGCGGCCAGATTGGCCGCATGGGCAGAGTTCGAGAAACTCTGCGGCCTGGTCAGGACACCCTTGACCGCACTGGCGCGTGCCGCCATGCCGAACCAGCCGCCGGCGAATGGCCAAAGCCGAAACAGGGCACCGACGGCTCGCAATGCCCTCGGACGGCGATTGGCCCAACAGAAGATCCCATAGGAGAGGCTGCGGAGCCCCGGCGGCATTGCATCAGGAGTGCCAGCTGAGATTTTCATGCTGCGTACCCGTCCTTCCGCCAATCTGCGAGCGCCGCGGCGGCTCGCATCCGGTAGTGAGGCATGCCCAGACGCTCCGCCGCCTCGGCGGTTCGCTTGAAATGCGCTTCGGCCCCGGCCTGATCGCCGGCTTGCCGCAGCGTTTCGGCGAGCTCGTACAGGGCTTCGGTCTGGTGTCCGTATTCCTCGGCGGCCTGCTCGACCGCCTTGCGTCCGACGGCGATCGCATCGTCCAGTCGTCCGAGCTTGCGATAGGCGACACCCAGGCTGACGCGCATGAACGTCCTGCCATAGGGGCCGGCCGCCTCGTAGATGCGATCGGCGAACCCCTTCTCCAGCATGGGCACCGCTTCGGCGGCCTTGCCATTGCGCGCCAGCGCGCTGCCGAGAACGCCGGTGCACACGGACAGCATCGTCGGCACGTTGTGCGTCATGCATTGCTGCACACCCGTGCGCATCAAGGACTCGGCACGGTCGAGCTCCTCGCGTTCGACCCAGATCTGCGATTGGACAGTGTCGATCAACAGACGGGAATATGGGTGATCGATGTTCGACAGAATCTCATAGCTCTTGGCGAAGAAATCGTCCGCGGCGCCGCCATCCCCGAGGCGCCACAGCGTGCTGGCATGAAATGCGTACAGGTTGATGATCGGAATCGCGGCCCAGCCGGGCTGGACATAATGCGCCGACAATTCCGGTTCGTAGTCCGACAGCAGGATCCGGCCCTCGGCCGCCGCGTCCGCGTACCGCCCGAGCGCATGCAGATGCATGAGGCGGGTCTGATGCGCCGCCATCATCATGTGACGGCGCTGTGCGAGGCGCGCCGCTTCCAGTCCCTGCGAAGCGTAGCCCAGACCTTGCTCGAAATGTCCGCGCATCCACAGAAACACGGCCGTCTCGGTCGAAACCGCCGCCCGTGCACGCTGATCGTTCAGTTGCACGGCGATGGCTTCAGCCCGCTCCATGTTGTCGAAGATCTCGTCGATCTGCCCGAGAGCCAGCATTGCGCCAATGGCCTCCAGCCGAAGCGCGAGCTCCAGGGTCTGGGCGGTCGTCGCACCCTCGACGCGCCGTGCCGCCTGGATGCCCTTCTCCAGCAATTGGACAGCCTCCCGATTGGCCGAGCGCGAGATCGCACGAGCCATCGACTTGACGGCGAATCTTGCCGCCTGTTCCCATTCCTCGCCCCCGAAGGCATGATGCGCCAGTGCCGGCGCGGCATCGACATCGGCGGCCCCGGGCTGGGCGTGCAGCGCCAGGAAGGCCTGGCGATGCAGCGCCTTGAGCCTGGCGCGCGTGAGCACTCCGAGCACGACGTCACGGACCAGCGCATGGCGGAATGCGAAGGCATGCGACTCGTGCGAGCCCCTCGCCTGATCCGGACTCGTCAGCAATCCGGACGCGACACAAAGACCCAGCAGTTCTTCGGCACGCTCGAGGTCCACGGCCTGCATCGCGGCAACCAGGTCGCGCGTGATCGGATCACCAAGGATGGCCGCAGCTTCGAGCGCCGACTTTGCGGCTTCGGGCAGCCTGTCGACCCGCGCCCCGATCACCGCCGCAATGGAGCCCGGCACGCGCAGCTCTCCGAAAGGCCTCTGCAAACGGTAGGCGCCAGGGGTCCCTTCCAGCGACCCGTCATCGATCAGCGTGAAGACCAGTTGCTCCAGGAAGAAGGGATTGCCGTCGGCACGCGCGACCAGTTCGGTCATGACGCCGAGCACGGACGGATCATCGCCGAGAAAGGCGCGCGCGAGCTGGAGCATTTCTCCGTCGCCCAGCGGCTCGATCACGCGCTCGGAAAACCAGGATGCTCGACGCCACTGATGGTCGAAATCCGGGCGATAGGTGACGCAAATCAAGACCGGCAGCGCCTGAAGTTTGGGAAGCAGGCCCTCGAACAGCCGCCGGCTCTCGCGGTCGGCCAGGAAAACGTCCTCGAGTACGAGCAGGAAGGCGCCGGACCGCACGCGTCTGCGCACGAGCCAGAGCAACGCCTCGCCGATCCGGCGCCGTCGTTGCGCCGGGTTCAGCGCCAGCCAGGCCTCATCCGGCGCCGCAAGTCCCAAGAGATCATTGACCGCCGCCAGATGCTCGGCGCCGTCATCGGGCCATTTCGCAATCAACGCCTGCTTGGCGGAATGCCGAATGTCTGCCGCACTCGTTTGCGGAAGCCCGACCAAACTTGCGGTCAGATCGGTGGCGGTGCTGTAGGCCCGCGTGCTCGCATATCCTCTCGCCTGGGAAAAGCAGACTTCCACCCCCTCCCGCGCGAGGCTGTCCATCCAGTCGACGATCAGGCGCGACTTGCCGATCCCGGCATCGCCGCACAACCCGATCGTTCGCATTCCGGACTTTTGAACAGTCTCCAGGGTCCCTTCCAGGATCCTCAACGTGTCTTCGCGTCCGATCAGAGGCGCCCAGCGCGGCTTCCGCGTCAACGGCGCTGCCGCCGAACTTTCGGTCTCCACCACGACTTCATGCACTTCGACCGGAACATCCAGCCCGCGCACGGTCCGCACGCCGGCCGTACGCGTGTCGATCTGCTGCGCGACCAGCCGCTGCGTCGCGGCGCTGATCAGGATGCCGCCGGGCGGCGCCATCTTCTCAAGTCGCGAAGCGAGATGGATGGTCTTTCCGTCCGCGCCGTAATGGGACCACCGGTACTGTCCGACGACACCGACCAGCACCTCGCCCGAATTGATACCGATGCGTAGCGTCGGGCTGACAACGCCTCCGACGTCATGGGCTGGAATGGATGCTCTCTGCATCTTGAGGGCGGCAAGGCACGCCCGCAGGGCGTGGTCTTCCTGCGCCACGGGCGCGCCGAACAAGGCGACGAGGCCATCGCCGAGCAACTGGCTCACCGTGCCGCCATAGGTCTCGACTGCTTCAGCCAGCCGGTCCAGTGCCCTGCCGAGATAGGCGCGGGCTTCCTCGGGGTCGACATGCTGCAATAGGGAGGTCGAATTGCAGACGTCGACGAACAGCACGCTGACCTGCTTGTTTTCAGTCAGCATCTGCGAGCGAACGGGAAGATGATGGTGCAGCTGGACGACGTGCGCATCGCGGTCCGGGGCACCCGGCTCCTCCGCGTTACGATTGAGACTCGCGCCACATTGAGAGCAGAAGCGATGCTCGCGGGAAATACGGGCTGAACAAGCGGGGCACCTGGTCACGGCAGCACACACTCATCAATGACTTGAACGAAATTACCAACGCGTTCTGGCTTGAACATCGCCCCTTCGGGGCGCGAACCCGCTCAGCAGAAAAACAAGCTGTCGATCAATCCAAACGATCAAACCAAAAAATTCGTGCGCCAACTAAAGTCGCGCACAACCGATAGATGAGTCCGGAGAATTGCAGTGGCCGCTGTTGGTCCGGCGCAGGACCCGCCGATCATCCCGCCGGAAGCAAAATCAATGCTGAAACAGGGGTTATTATTGTACGCCTGGTCAGCAATTGCAACTAGTATACGCGCGCCGCACAAATTGAAAAGTGACAGTTTGCCAAATCGAGTTCCGACGCCAGGATTTGCAACCCATGCGCGCGAAATCGGGAGCACGTCGCCAGCCAACACATCTAACTGGGGCAGATGCTCGCTTTCGGGAAGGTCATGCTGGCTGCCTGATCGGAGGCGCTATCCGAGCAAGGCCCACTTGAACGGGCCGGACAGATAGCCGCCGCCCTCACCCGAACAGCGTATCTACCAGCAGCTTCACGTTCAAAATCACGATGACGCCCGCGACGATCCACGCTATCGCCGCGACATATCCCGGAATCGCGAACTGCCCCATCTTGCGACGGTCGGAGACGAAGCGGACCAGCGGGATCACCGCGAAGGGCAGCTGCATCGACAGCACGACCTGGCTGAACACCAGCAGATCAGCGGTGCCGCGCTCGCCATAGATCGCCGTCACCACGATCACCGGAACGATGGCGATGCCGCGCGTGAGCAGGCGGCGCGCCCAGCTCGGCAGGCGCAGGTCGAGAAAGCCTTCCATCACGATCTGGCCGGCGAGAGTCGCCGTCACCGTCGAGTTGAGGCCGGAGGCGAGCAGCGCCACCGCGAACAGCGTCGAGGCGATGCCGAGGCCGAGCAGCGGCGACAGCAGCTCGAAGGCCTGGCCGATCTCGGCAACCTCGGAATGGCCGCTCTTGTGGAAGGTTGCGGCTGCGACCACCAGGATCGCGGCATTGATGAACAGCGCCAGCATCAGGGCGATGGTCGAGTCCGTCGTCGCCCACTTGATCGCCTCGCGCCGGCCAGTGTCGTTGCGCTCATAGGCGCGCGTCTGCACGATCGAGGAATGCAAATAGAGATTATGCGGCATCACCGTCGCGCCGATGATCCCGATCGCGATGTAGAGCATCTCGGGGTTGGTGAAGATCTCGCTCTTCGGCATGAAGCCGTGCAGGACCTCCGCCACCGGCGGCGCCGCAGCCACGATCTGGACCGCGAAGCAGACCGCGATCACCGCCAGCAGCGCGATGACGAAGGCTTCGAGGAAGCGGAAGCCACGGTTCATCAGGAGCAGCAACAGGAAGGCATCGAGGGCCGTGAGCAGCGCCCCGCCGATCAGGGGAATGCCGAACAGCAGCTTCAGCGCGATCGCGGTGCCGATGACCTCGGCGAGATCGCAGGCAATGATCGCCGCCTCGCAGGCGAGCCAGAGCAGGAAATTCACCGCCGGCGAATAGGTGGCGCGGCAGGCCTGCGCGAGGTCGCGGTCGGTGACGATGCCGAGCCGTGCCGCCAGCGACTGCAGCAGGATCGCCATCAAATTCGAAAGCAGGATAACGGACAGCAGCGTGTAGCCGAACTTGGAGCCGCCGGCGAGGTCGGTCGCCCAATTGCCGGGGTCCATGTAGCCGACCGAGACCAGATAGCCTGGGCCGACAAAGGCGAGCAGCCGGCGCCACCAGCGGCCCGCGGCCGGAACGGCGACCGTGGCGTTGACCTCGGCGAGGCTTTTGGTGACGGGCGCATCAGCGCGCCAGCCGGCGGCGTCGGGTGTCAAATCAGGCGAGCGGGCATCCATGGGGCGAGAATACCGAAATCGAGTCTTATTGCAACTCATTTGCAACTGCATCTAGCAGCACGGGTTCCCGTTCCTGCCGTTATTCGCCGCCGTGTCGGGAAGCGGGTGGGTTTGGCGGCCCTTGGCGCCGGATACTGGCGCCAACCCGACTTTGCAGGAAATGAGCCATGTCAAACCCGCCTCGCCTCCCCGACACCTTTAGCCGCCTCGCGTGGTCCAATCTCGCGGCGCAGTCGGCCGAGCAGATCGCGTTGGCCGCAGCTCCCATCGTCGCCGTGCTCACGCTCGGGGTCGCGGAAGGCCAGACCGGCCTGTTGCAGACCGCGCTGACCCTGCCCTTCGTGCTGTTTGCAATTCCGGCCGGCCTGCTCGCCGACCGCATCTCACGCCGCTCGCTGATGGCCGGGGCCGAGGCGCTGCGGGCGGCGGCGCTCGGGACAATCGTGCTGCTGCTCGCGCTCGGCGCCCTCAATCTTCCGCTGCTGGCGCTGCTCGGCTTCGCGGCCGTGTGCGGCACCGTCGTCTACAGCGTGGCCGCGCCGGCGCTGGTGCCGTCGTTGGTGAGCTCCGACCTCCTGCCGGCGGCGAATGCCCGCATCGAGCTGGCGCGCACCGTCGCCTTTGCCGGTGGACCCGCCCTCGGCGGCGCACTGGTCGGCTGGTGGGGGGGGAGCCCGGCCTTCGGCTTTGCCGCGGCGCTCTCGGCGATTGCGGTGGTGCTGCTCTCGGGCATCTTCGAACCCGCGCGCGCGCCCGCCCCGCGGCGCCATCCGTTCCAGGACATCCGCGAAGGCGCGGCCTTCGTATTCCATCATCCGCTGCTGCGGCCGGTGTTCATCACCCAGTTCATCTTCAACACCGGCTGGTTCCTGCAGATCGCGGTGTTCGTGCCCTATGCCGTGCGCCATCTCGGCCTGACCGCCGCCGGCGTCGGCACGGTGCTGACCATGTACGGCGTTGGCATGGTGATCGGCGCGCTGTTCGCAACGCGCGTGATGCAGCGCGTGGCTTTTGGCACCGTCGTCGGTCTCGGCCCGGTGACGGGCTTCGTTGCAGCTGTGGTGATGGCGCTGACGGTGCTGGTCCCCTCGCCCTGGCTTGCGGCGTTGAGCTTCTTCCTGCTCGGCGTCGGGCCGATCCTGTGGGTGATCTCGACCACGACGCTGCGCCAGTCGGTGACACCGCCGCGCCTCTTAGGCCGCGTCTCCGCCATCAACATCATGAGCTACGGTGCCCGCCCGCTCGGCTCGGCGCTGGGCGCGATCGTCGGCGGCCTCTGGAGCGCGGAAGCCTGCCTTTATCTCGCGGCCGCCGTGTTCGGCGTGCAGGCGCTGGTGATCTGGCTGTCGCCGGCGGTGGCGCTGGATCGGCAGCCGGACATGGTGGGAGATGAGGTGGCGGTGGGGTGTTAATTCGCCAGGTACCGCTCGTAGCTCCCCGTCACCGGCTCGCTGGCGTCGACCTCGGGATCGAGCGTGTAGAGATCCTGCGCGCGGCCGATGCCGCGTAGCGCATAGCGGCCGGTGGACACGAGATAGCGCCGGCCGGCGGCATCCAGGCCCTTGTAGAATTCCGCCGATGCCAATAGCTCGCGGTCGACCGAGCGGCTCATCGAGGCGATGCGGCTGACCTCGTTGACGGTCGGCCCGACCACCGTGAAGTCGAGCCGGTCCTCGCTGCCGATATTGCCGTAGAAGACCTCGCCGACATGCAGGCCGATATAAGCCGACGTCGTCGGACGGCCGTCGGCCTCCCGCCGCTTGTTCAGCGCCGCGACGTTCTTGCGGAACAGATGCTCGGCGCGGAGCGCAGCGCGCCGCGCATCCGCCATGTCCTCACCCCAGAACATCGCGAGCACGCCGTCGCCGATCAGCTTGAGCACGTCGCCGCCGGCCTCGTGGATCGCGTCGATCACGGCCTGCGCATAATCGTTGAGGAACGGGATGATCTCGTCGGGGCCGATGCTCTCGCTGATTCCGGTCGAGCCGCGCAGATCGGAGTACCAGAGCACGGCGTTGATGCGCTCGGTGACGCCGCGCGAGATGCGCCCGCGCAGCACCTGCTCGGAGGCGTCGCGGCCGAGATAGACGCGCCCGAGCGTGCGCGCGATGTCGACCTGCTGCCCCGATTTGATCGCGAGCCCGAGCACCGGCACGAGATCGCGCAGGGCCTCGAGCTCGCCTTCGGAGAAGCCGCTGTCGCGCCGCGTGGTCCAGCAGGAATAGAGGCAGTCCATCAGGCCGAGCGCGCCGTTCTCGCCGAAGCGGTGCACAAAGGCGAGATAGTGCTTGTGGCCTTTTTCGGCGAGCTCGCCGATCTGCGAAAAATCCATCGACGGCGCGTCGGCCAGATCGATCACCATCTCGTCGTGGCCATGCTCCAGCATGTGGAAGAACACCGAGCGGCGCCAGCTTGCGGCGGCATCGCCCTCGGCGGTCGAGCCGTATTCGAACGCGTCGCTCTCGTTGCTGGGCCGGTCGCTCCAGCGGAAGCCGCGGCCCTCGTAGATCGGATGCAGCGTGTCGATCACGACGAGCCCGCGCGACAGCTCCAGCCCCTCGGCGCAGCAGCGCTCACAGAAGCCGCGGAGCAGTTCGTTTTCGGGAAGGCCCGTGAGCCCCTGGCCGGTCAGCCAGTTCATCAGCGCAAGGCGCGAGGTCAATTGCATGCGCCATTATGGCGTGCATTCGTGACGAGCGGAAGGCCAAGCGCGAACGTCATGCAACCAAGGGCCCGCCTGCAGCAGGTCGAATATGCCGCAACCGCTGTTGACGCACTGTCGTGCCGGCTGCAAATGGAACCGATGTCACTGCCGACCAGAAATACAAAAATATGAGCCAGCGCCAGCTTCCGATCATCCTGGCGCTCGGCACCACGCAGACCCTAGCCTGGGCGTCCAGCTATTATCTGCCGGCGCTGATCGCTGATCCCATGGCGCGCGATCTCGGCGTCTCCTCCAACTGGATCTTTGGCGCGTTCTCGGCCTCGCTGGTGATCTCGGCGATGCTCGGCCCGCGCATCGGACGGCAGATCGATCTCGTCGGCGGCCGGCAGGTGCTGTCGGCCTCGAACCTGACGATTGCCGCCGGCCTCGCGCTGCTTGGCTTCGCACACTCCGTTCCGGTGATGGTGTTCGCCTGGCTCGTGCTCGGCATCGGCATGGCGATGGGGCTCTACGACGCCGCCTTCGCCGCGCTGGGGCGCATCTATGGCACCGAGGCGCGCAGGCCCATCACGGGCATCACGCTGATGGCGGGCTTTGCCTCCACCGTCGGCTGGCCCCTCACGGCCTGGGGCCTGTCGCATATCGGCTGGCGCGAGACCTGCTTTGCCTGGGCGGCCGCCAACATCCTGATCGGCCTGCCGCTCAATTTCTTCGTGCTGCCGACGATCAAGGGCGCCAGGCAGGCGTCAGCCACGGCCGAGAAGCCGCATTTGCCGCTCGACCGCACCATGGTCCTGCTCGCCTTCATCTTCGCGGCGGTGTGGACCGTCACCGGCGCGATGGCCGCGCATTTCCCGCGCATCCTCGAGACGACAGGCGCAACGCCGGTCGAGGCGATCGCGGCGGGCGCGCTGATCGGCCCGGCGCAGGTCGGCGCGCGCATCCTGGAAGCCGGCTTTCTCAGCCGCTTCCATCCGCTGTGGTCGACCCGGCTCTCCTGTCTGACCCACCCGATCGGTGCGGTGATCGTGGCGATCTTCGGCGGCGCCGCGGCGAGCGCGTTCGCGCTGTTCCACGGCTCGGGCAACGGCATCTTGACGATCGCGCGCGGCACGCTGCCGCTATCGATCTTCGGCCCGAAGGATTTCGGCTACCGTCTCGGCATCATCGGCGCGCCGGCACGCATGGCGCAGGCGGTGGCGCCGCTGACCTTCGGCCTGCTGATCGACCTCATGGGCGCCAAGGTGCTGATCGTCTCGTCCGCGCTCAGCCTGTCGGCGCTGGCGGCGTTGTTCCTGATCCGCACCAAGCCGCGGCCGGATTGACCGTACAGCCGCTTTCGCGCACAAGCGGGCGATGAGCGAAGAGACCCGCCCGCCCCGCACGTTCAAAGGCCTCCTGCGCTGGGCCACCACCCCGCCGCAGGCCTGGGGCGTCTACCTCCTCGCCCTTCTCTTGATCTGGCTGGTCTCGTTCTATGCCGGCACGCTGAAGCCGAAGAAGACGCCGGACGCGAGCCCGGCCACAATGACGGCGCCAAAAAGCTAGGCCGGCTTTGCCTCGCTGGTTGCGATCCAGATGCCGGCGAAGACCGCGACCAGCCCCAGCAGAAGATTGGGCGTGATCGGCTCGCCGATCAGCAGCGCCGCCAGCAAGGTGGCCGCGATCGGATTGACCGTCATCGTATTGGCGACGCGGGTCGGCGTTGCCCGCGCCAGGGCCATGACCCAGAGGATGAAGGCGAGCGCACCGCCGCCAATACCCAGATAAATGCCGGCGATCCACTGCGCCGACGTGAAATGATCCAGCGCCGCAAAGCTGCCCTTCACCAGACCCACCAGCACCAGCACCACGGCGCCTGCGCCCATGCCGACCGTGAGGAAGCCGAGCGCGCTGGAGCGCTGCATCAGCGGCCGCGACAGCACGTTGTAGAACGCCATGCAGAACACCGCGCCGGTCATGATCAGCTCGCCGCGCCAGGCGCCAGGCGGACTGTGCGCGAGGCCCGCGGCCAACGCCGCCGCCACCCCGAGCACGGCGATGCCGACGCCGGTGATCTTGCGGGCGGTCAGACGCTCGACGCCGAGCAGCGCGCCGACCACCATGGTGTGGAGCGGCAGCGTCGCCAGCGCCAGGCTGGCGCGCGCGGCTGTCGTGTAGGACACCGCGATGTTGTAGAGGATGAAGAACAGGCCGAAGAAGCAGACGCCGAGCGCCGCCACGGCGGGCCAGTCGGGCCGTTGCGGCCAGCGCACGCCGAGCATCAGCGCACACGGCAAGAGGCAGAGAAAGCCGATCCCCCAACGCAGGATCGCCAGCAGGATGGGATCGGCGCCGCCGACGAGATAGCGAGTGATCGCCGCCGCCGTGCCGCCGAGGCTGCTCGACGCCAGCGCGATCGCAACTCCGAGCCACTCCCCCACAATCGTCTCCCGTCGCGGAGCTTTTGAGAGTGGCTAGCACAGCCCTGCTGCCATCGACGTGGCAACAGCGGCTGCGGAGAGCTAGTCGTAAAATTCCGGCGCCATTTTCTGGCTGTCGCGCTGGGCCTTGTCGTGGTTGATCCAGAGCTGCGCCTTCTCCTTGGCCAGCGTGTCGGCGATCTTTTGCATCGAGGCCGCGCTCTGGTCCTTGTTGACGTTCATGCTGGGGACGCGGCGGTTGTCCCAATTATCCCTAAAATGGACGGCGTCGCCCGACAGCACCACCGCGCCGGTCTTCGGCAGTTTCACCAGCAGCGACTGATGCCCGGGCGTGTGGCCGGGCGTGGACAGGATGGTCACGCTGCCGTCGCCGAAGACGTCCTTGTCGCCGTTAAGCAGCTCCACCGGGTGCGAGGGCTTGAAGCGCGGCTCGTTGTTGGCGCCGGGCCAATCATATTCGGCCTTCTGCACGTAGAGCGTCGCCTGCGGGAACAGCTCGACATTGCCGGTGTGGTCCGGGTGCGTGTGCGAGACCGCCATCGCCTTGACGTCGTCGGGCTTCATCCCAAGCTGTTCGAGCTGGGCGGCAAGCGTCTTCGGCCGGCGCCAGGTGACGGCCTTGGGATCGGCGGGCACGAGACCATTCGGCATGCTTGCGACGGAATCCGCGATGCCGGTGTCCCACAGGAACCAGCCCTTGGCGTGCTTGACGAGATAGCAGGTGTCGACGAAGTCCATCGTCTTGCCTTCGTTCAGGCCGGGCGTCCAGCGCGAGATATCGCCTGCGGTGCCCTCACCGCAGTTGAGTACATAGAGCTTCTCGACGCCGGCCTTTTCCGATTGCGCCAGCGCCGCGGGGCCGGACAGAGCGAGTGCAGCGATGGCGACAGCGAACGTGATCCTGGACATCATTGTTCCTCCGGTACAGCCATGCGGGCTGCGACCGAGGATCAACCCCGGCCGCGTCGCAGAATTCCGCTCGCGCGGTTCACGTCAATGCGGGCATGTCTCGACCTCCACCGTGACGTGGCTGAGGCCCTTCAATCCGGCGAGCCGCCGCTTGTAGACCGCCGGCTGCTTCGGCTTGTCGGACACCACCGAGAGCAGGACGGCGCAATGGCCGGGGCCGACCTGCCAGAGATGCAGGTCGGTGACGCGGTCGTCGCTGACCTCCATGCGCGCCCGGATCACCCGCTCCAGCTTCTCGTCGGCGCGCACGTCGAGCAGCACCGCGCCTGACGTCTTGATCAGGCCGAACGCCCAGCTGGCGATCACCACGCTGCCGATCAGGCCGACCGCCGGATCGGCCCAGACCCATCCCGAATACATGGCGACGGCAAGAGCTGCGATCGCCAACACCGAGGTCGCGGCATCGGCCATGACATGGACGTAGGCCGCGCGAAGATTGTTGTCGTGATGATGATGATGGCCGTGATGATCATGATCATGGTCGTGATCGCCGTGGGCATCATGTGCATGGCTGTGACCATGATCATGGCCGTGGTGGTGATGATCGTGGCTGTCGCGCAGCAGCCACGCGCTGGCGAGATTGACGCACAGCCCGAGGGCTGCCACCGCGATCGCCTCGCCATAGACGATCGGCACCGGATTGATCAGCCGCAGCACGCTCTCATAGGCGATCTCGACCGCGATCAGGCCGAGGATGACCGCGCTGGCGAAGGCGGCGAGATCGCCGAACTTGCCGGTGCCGAAGGTGAAATGCGCATTCCCCAGGTGCCGCCGCGCGAATCGATAGGCGAAAGCGGCGATCCCGAGCGCGGCGGCATGCGTGCCCATGTGCCAGCCGTCGGCCAGCAGCGCCATCGAGCCGAACAGCGAGCCCGCCACGATCTCACCGACCATCATGACCAGCGTCAGGACGACCACGAACCAGGTGCGCCGCTCGTTCTCGTCGTGCTTCTGGCCCAGAAAAGCGTGGTCGTGGGTCCATTGTTCGATGGAATGGGAATGCATCGAATTCTCCAGGAGATTCAGCTCTGTTGGCGGACAGTATAGTCGCCGTGCATCACTTTTCGAAGGTCCAATCATCCCGTGGATTGACAGTGCTTCTTAGTTTCGCTGTAATCCGCGCCATGGGGATTTGAGCGATCTCCCCACGAGGCGACATGCCCAAGTATCGCGTCCCCCGATTTATGCGAGGACGCATCATGTCAACGTTCACGACCATATCATCTGACAAATTGGCACGGCTGATCGGCACGGCGAACGGCCCTGCCCTGATCGATGTGCGCACCGACGAGGATTTTGCCGCCGACCGGCGGCTGATCCCCGGCTCCATCAAGCTCAGCCACGACAATGTGACGGACTGGGGCGGCGACTTCGCCGGCCGCCGGGCCGTCGTCTCGTGCTTCCGCGGTGAGAAGCTCGCGCAGGGCACGGCGGCCTGGCTCCGCCAGCTCGGCGTGGAGGCCGAGACGCTGGAGGGCGGCTTCGAGGGCTGGAAGGCGGCCAAGCTCCCGCTGGTCGACGCCCGCAAGCTGCCGCCGCGCGATGCCAAGGGGCGCACCGTCTGGGTCACGCGAGCGCGGCCGAAGGTCGACCGCATCGCCTGCCCCTGGCTGATCCGCCGCTTCGTCGATCCCAATGCGGTGTTCCTGTATGTGGCGCCATCCGAGGTGGTCGCCGTCGGCGAGCGATTCAATGCTGCCCCCTTCGACATCGAGAACGTGTTCTGGAGCCACCGCGGCGAGCTCTGTACCTTCGACGTGATGATCGAGGAGTTCGGCATTGCGACGCCGCCTTTGCTGCGGCTGGCCACGCTGGTGCGCGGCGCCGACACCGCGCGGCCCGACCTCGCGCCGGAGGCGCCCGGCCTGCTCGCCGCCTCGCTCGGGCTGTCGCGGATGTATGACGACGACCTCGCGCAGCTCGAGGCCGGCATGACGCTGTACGACGCCTTCTACCGCTGGTGCCGTGATGCCACCACCGAGACCCACAACTGGCCGACCAACAAGGTGAAGGCTTAATGGACACCCGTAACGTTCAAGCTGGAGCTGATGCCGGTCACGGCATCAGCTTCGGTGAAGCCTTTCGCGTCTGGCTCCGCGTCGCCTGCCTGAGCTTCGGCGGGCCCGCGGGCCAGATCGCGGTGATGCATCGCATCCTGGTCGAGGAGAAGAAATGGATCTCCGAAGGCCGTTTCCTGCATGCGCTGAACTACTGCATGCTGTTGCCGGGCCCGGAGGCCCAGCAGCTCGCGACCTATGTCGGCTGGCTGATGCATCGCACCGCCGGCGGATTGATGGCGGGCGGGCTGTTCATCCTGCCCGGCATCATCGCCATCATGGGCCTCAGCTACATCTACGCCATCTACGGCAATGTCAGCTTCGTCGAGGCGCTGTTCTTCGGGCTCAAGGCCGCCGTGCTCGCCATCGTCGTCGAGGCTGTGGTCCGCGTCGGCAAGCGCGCGCTGAAGAACCGCATCATGATCGCGCTGGCGGCAATCGCCTTCGTCGCGATATTCTTCTTCGCCGTCCCCTTCCCGATCATCATCATCGCCGCCGGCCTCATCGGCTATGCCGGCGCGCGGAGCGGCCGTCCTGAGTTCGCCCCCGCCGGTCACGGCCATGGCGACAGCACCGCATTGATCGACAGCATGCTCGGCGAAGCCGTGCCCGAGCATGTGCGCCCCAACACCGCGCGCACGATCCGCACCGGCGCGCTGTGGCTGGCGCTCTGGCTGGTGCCGGTGGTCGTGTTGCTGCTCGCGCTCGGGCAAGGCAACGTGTTCAGCCAGATCGCGCTGTTCTTCTCCAAAATGTCGCTGGTGACTTTCGGCGGCGCTTATGCCGTGCTGGCCTATGTCGCCCAGCAGGCGGTCGAGCATTATCACTGGCTGAAGCCGCACGAGATGCTCGACGGCCTCGGCATGGCCGAGACCACGCCGGGACCGCTGATCATGGTGCTCCAGTTCGTGGGCTTCATGGCCGCGTTCCGCGATCCGGGCGGCCTGTCGCCGTTGCTCGCGGCGACGTATGGCGGACTGCTCGCGACCTGGGTCACCTTCACGCCCTGCTTCCTCTGGATCTTCGTCGGCGCGCCCTATATCGAGCGCCTGCGCGGCAACACGGGATTGGCCGGCGCGCTCAGCGCGATCACCGCAGCCGTCGTCGGCGTGATCCTCAACCTCTCGATCTGGTTCGCGCTGCACACGCTGTTCCGCGAGACCGTGCCGGTGCACGCGTTTCCGCTGGATTTCGACAGGCCGGTGCTGACGAGCGTCGATCTCCCCGCGCTGGTGCTGTCAATCGCGGCAGCAACTGCGATCTTCCGGTTCAAGCTGGGGATGCTGACCGTGCTGGCGGGCTCATGCGCGGCCGGGGTGGCGCTGCGGATGGCGGGGGTGATTTGAGGCACGTACTCGTCGGTTCGCCGACGGGGCTGCATGTCGGCTTTAGGCGCAGGAAGAGATACGGCTCCAGCACATTGGCGCGGCCGGATAACCGGCGACGCCCGAGACATTCGCTTCAGCTCAGATGGCAGCTCCGGCCAGCAAGAAAGTGCCGCCAAGTGCGACCATCACAAGTCCAGGCCAGTTCGATTTGATGCCGAAGCCGCCACCTGGCCTTTCAGGCTCCAGCGTGTCACGCCCGGAGCGAAGCCACCTTCCACCGCTGAATCGGCCTCGCCAGATGGGCTGAAACGCCATCTGGAGTATGCCGCCGAAAACAAGCAGCACACCAAGCCATATGAGGGTCATGCTCACCTCCTCTACCCGTGAACGCCGATAGAGCTGCGCCGAAACTTTGGTCCATTCAGCGTCTATCCGCGGCTCTCGGAATCAGACCGACCTTGAAAGCCGCCGGACGCACCAGCGCGCCGCACGCAGGCTGGGGATCGCACTCACCGAAGCTCAGGCAACCTCCAAGCATCCCGCTTAGTCTTCGTCCGGCTCGCGCACGACCGGCGATTCGTCGGATTGGTTCTCCTCCTCGTCTTCGTCCTCATCCTCTTCGTCGTCATCTTCTTCGTCGTCATCAGGATCTCGAGGCGGCATCGTGCTCATAACCGCGAAGAGACGCCAGTCGATCCTGGCGGGAACCAGCTCGGGGAGTAGGGTCATGTTGTTGCTCCTCGGATGTGAGCCCTGGGGCACTTTACCCCTTTTTCGGCGAGGCAGGCGACCGAGATGGTTCGCGTGCGAGCCAGAGCTTCCTTCCAGAGTTTCTTGGGGCATCTTTCTCGCGCTCGGCACGAGCCATAGCCGTTTTGTTTGAGCGTGAGCTTCCGCGCCAACCGGATCGTGCTGCCTTCCGATCCGGGAGAGACTGAAAAGAGACAGCCAACCGGACGCTTTTCCGTCGATCCGCCATGAGCGGACACGATGGCGCAGGTCCGGCAGTTCATTCGGAGCCAAGAGCCGCCCTTCCGCCAGATGCAGTTTGTCCCAACTCGGCTCCGGGGGCATCCCCGAAACGGTATCAGCGTCGAGATCCTGATGCTAGATTTCCTGGGTCATACCGAACAGGAGGACGACATGCCTGATAGCGTCTACAAGGTCATAGAACTGGTCGGTACCAGCAGCGACTCGTGGGAGAAGGCGGCCGCCAATGCGGTCGAGCAAGCTGCGAAATCTCTCCGGGATCTTCGCGTTGCAGAGGTGATCAAGCTCGATATGCAACTGGATGAGAACGGAAAAGTTGAGGCCTATCGCGCCAAGCTCAGCGTGTCGTTCAAGTTCGAGGGCTCCTGAGCCTCGGCACCTCGGCCCCCGCTTGCGGGGCGAGGATGGCTCATCGGACAAGGCGCGTTGCGCGGTCCGCCCAACCGGGCGGTGTGACCCATCCCGGAGAAGGCCCTAGTCCGACTAGGGCCGATGTGCTTTGATGCGTGGGGGCGTGTGGCGCGTGGTGGCCCCATGTACATGGTCATTCGCAAGTACGCCAAGGTTCGTTCGGTAGCGGACGCTGCTCGCCGCGCCAAGAGCGGCGTCGGCGAGATCCTACGGCAATCGCACGGATTCAAATCTTACTATGTGCTGGATGCGGGCGACGGTGCTGGTATCGCTGTGATGATATTTGACGACCGCGAAAGCGCCAATGCAGCAAATGCCAAGATACTGGCGTTTGTTCAAGCAAGTCTACCTGACCTCGATCTTGGAGTTCCCGAAATCACAACCGGCGAGGTTTTGGTGCACATAGAGCCTGATGGGTCCTCGGGCATAAAGTAGCCGAACACGCCGCCAGTTGCGTGGGAGCGCCGCCCTCTTGCTGATGTCGTCGAATTTCGGACTCGCGCCTTGTAGCGAACGGAATGCGTCTCATTCATCCGCCCATGGTCATCGCACAGAGTGATCCCATGGGCGGTCCAATCGCGCCCCGGAGAAGCCGATCATGACTGACGATCAGGTCAATCTCGTCGTTCAGCACCTTTGCGAGCAATTGCACCTTGCGCTCCGATTGAAGAACAGCGAGGCACATCCGCCAAATGCCAAGGATATTGGATTTGATGCTGCCTCTGTCAGAACTGTATTGCTGACCGGGTTGCGTTCGGCGGATGTCACGATCCGCCACGAGACAGCAGGGAGGAGCGAAGAGCCGCCATGGTCCTGAACGCAAAACGAGGGACAGAAGCCCAGCGCCAATGTCTCAGTTGCGGTCAAAATGCGAAGAACTCGGGGTGAGCAGATCCAGTCCGCTATCCCTCACGGAGCGGACGTCAATCCGAGAGGGCGTCACTTCGCTGATGGGCCATCTGCAGACTCAATGCACCGCCGCAATTGTGGTCGCTATTCGATCACCTCGTCGGCGCGGACGAGCAACGAGGGGGACACAGTGAGACCGAGTGCTTTGGCGGTCTTCATGTTGATGACCAACTCGAATTTGGTTGGCCTCTCTACCGGCAACTCAGAAGGCTTGGTGCCTTTGAGTATCTTGTCCACGTAGCCGCCCGCACGGCGCATCAGATCGCCCGCTTCGGCTCCGTATACCGACAATCCGCCATTGGCGTAATGTCGGAACAAGTACATTGCCGGCAGATGATATTTCGCCGCCAGCGCGATGATTCGCGGAGCCTCGACATAGGTGAGAGGATCACCAAGATCGATTATCGCATCGGCGTGTTGAGCGGCGGCCGAGGCAAAGGCGGCGTCGAGTTCTTCGGCCCTGGTCGCCTCAACTATCAGCAGAACTATACCAAGCCTACGAGCCATGCTGGGTATCTCTTCCGCCAAGTAATGCCTTTGCATTGGGTTGTCGGGATTGACCAAAAGCGCGATCTTCGAGGCGCCGGGTACGAGTTCCCGAAGGATTTCGAGACGTTTAGCGAGGAAGTCATCTGGTACCATGGTCGAAAGACCCGTTATGTTGCCACCGGGGCGTGACAGGCCTTGGACGAGGCCGAGCTGCACGGGATCTGCTACCCCCACGAATACAATCGGAATGGTGGCAGTCGCCGATTTCAGGGCCATGGCTGCTTGTGGTCCCGGAGCAACGAGGACATCCGGATTGAGTGCAACCAGGTCGGCGACGGAGGCTGGTAGTCGATCCGGGGGTTGGGAAAAGCGATACTCGATCACCAGATTCTTCCCCTCCACCCAGCCGAGACTTCGCAGCGTATCAACGAACACACGCTCGGCTTGGTTTAGGGCCCGCCCGCTCCCATCACCTATGGCAAGAAAGCCAAGTCGACGGCGAGTTCCCTGCGCCCACGAGCGCCTTCGCGAAACGAGCAGTGCCGCAGTAGCCGCTATGAACTCCCGCCGCTTCATCGGATCCTCATCGCAGCTTGAGGACAATGGGAGACGGGAGATGTCGTATCATGTTCGATGGCCGCGCGGACTGCGATGCTGCGTCGCAAGTACGGCGTGTGGCGCCAAGGCTTTGGGCAAGCCGCCGCCTCCAGCCGAACCAAGCGATGTCCGCTCTACCTCTGTGAGGCGACATTCCGATGAACAGAGAGACCTTCGGCAAGGGGCCAAGAGGCGACATCGACCACGGATGGCGGCTCGGTCAGCTGGGATCGTACACTGAAAGAGAGCACTCCGCGGCCGATGCGGCTCACAGTACCTCAATACTCGAAGGCAACGCCGGCAACTCTCAGCGGAGCCTCAGAGATCGATGCCGACCGCGATGTTACGGCCAGTCAATTCGGCAAAGGTAGCTGTGTGCGCGTACAGCTTTGCGAATGCCTCGTCCTTTGCCAATGCTTCCTGTACTTTTCCGTACACTTCCCAACTGGAATAGCGCGTAGCGATAAGAAACTCCCCGGCCCACGTACCAGTGTGAAATCGAGAAAGCCGAAGAAATTCTGCGCCATGTTTTTCGAAGATTGCCTTCGCCTGCTTGGCAGTCTTGATCATCTCCTCAGGCTTATCGCTCTTGAAGCGTGTAAATTGTACAATGGCCATGACCTAATCCCTCCGTTGAACCCCCCACAGATTAGGTCCAGGAGTGGCCGTAGAGGTTCACAGGACGGCCCTATGATGCAGGGTCCGAGTTGGGTCAAAGGCTGCCTTAGCCAGCTTGCATAGCGCTGTTCGGCTCACCCTCAGGAAGCAGACTTCGCGACGCTCTGAGCTAAGGTCAGCCATGGGCCACAAGCGGCCGTCCGTAGCGACTTCGCGAGCAGAGAACGCCGCCGGCGCTGTCCTTCGCGCGCCGGCGGAGTTTATTTTAGCTCAGTTGACCTTGACGACGTGCGGCACTTTCCAGCTTCCATCAATGATGGAAGGGGTAGTCTCTTTTGGCCAGTACATCCGCAGCATTAGGACAAAATCGCCTTTCGGTGCGGGCAGCCAGTTAGATTCTTTCTCTGCGCCCGGCGACTCGTTTTGGAAGTATAGCGTCAGCGACCCGTCGGCATTGAACTTCGGATTGTCTCGCATGCTCACGGTAAACCTGTTGAGTGGATTTGGGACGAACCACCAGCCTTGGTCGATCATATACATGGTGAACGACCAGAAGCCGTTGACGGGGGGCGTTGCATCTTTTGGGAAGATCAACGTGTACTTGTTCGCACCGCTCAGCTTCTGTCCAGCCGAGTCCTTCTCGGTGTTCGGATAGACAGCGTCACGCTCTTGATTGGCAGGCCAGCCAAATGCCGCCACCACCGCTCGCTTCATGTAATCGGCAGGGCCGTAGGTACCTAACCCTTTGGTAATCGACCAGCCGTTGACTATCCCACCAAGATTTTCCTTGTTTGCCTCGATCTTCTTCAGTGCTGTCTGTGGAATGTCCTTCAATGCCTGCTGAACAACTGGGTCAAGCTTGCTCATCTCGAACGGCTTCCCAGGCTCGATACCGATCTTCGCCATGCTCGCGAGTATCGGTGCATCCGTCGCAGGCGCCGGAGCCGCGGATGCCATCAGTTTAGCCAATAAATTGAAGTATCCCTCCGTTCCCATGGCAAGAATGACCGACTGCGGTTTATCGGTCATGCTGAAACCCGGACTCGGATTTACCGGCGGTGTCACAGGGGTATACGGCTTTCCCCAAGCGGAAAGGGGCGTAATCTTATATTGTGCCTGCAACGTGTTGACGGCCTTGTAGTCGGCCTCGCTGCCATCGGCATATGTGCGGCCGAGAATGACCATGTAGCGCGTAGCCATTGGAAAATGTTTCATATCCGCCGGCACCTCACCTTTCCAGCCCGGCGCGGTGAACAAGTAGTTGGCCGCCTTTCCGCTTGCAGTCCGCTTGCTCGGCGATGACTCTGAATCCGACATCCACAAATCGGTAAGCTCAAAGAGATAGAAACGGTCGCCCATGTCTGGGTGACTGAATACCTGCGGCTCCGCAAGATCGAGCCAAGCAACCGAGTAAAGCGTGTCAGCGTTGGGCGCGGAGACGCCGCGATAGTCCGCAGGCGGATAGCGCGGAACATTGACGAACTGACCAGTCGGGCTTGTGAACCCCTCGACCTTTGGCACGTTGCTCATCTGAACGCGGGTCACTTCAGTCGTGATCAGCGAATAGCCATAGACATAGGCATCGGTGGCGATCTGCTGCGCTTCCGCGGGCGATATGGATTGTGCGCGCGATGGTACGGCGGCTGCCAAGCACGTCGATACGGCAACGCCAAGAACAAGCAAAACACGTCGATCGATCGCGATCATGGAGGCACCCTTTGTTGTGTTAGACAACCGTTTTGAGGAATGGGGTCAGGTCGGCACGCCAAAGTAGAAGTTCCAAAAGAAGCATCCACGCAAGACCGCGCTATTGATTCAGATCAACAGGTGCCCATCCGGGGGCATTTGGCGTTGTCAGCCAAGCCGAAGATCGGCTTTGGGTCAGACGCTGCCATCGCGCACCTTGCCGCGATTGGTCGGCTAAGGGTCACAAGCCGTCGAGGCGACCAAGCGGAACGACTTCCGCTTTGCCGTTGAAGCTGCCATTCGCGAACACCCGTCCTCAAAAAACGCTCGTCGCAGCGTGCCCGTCGGGCAAAACAGCCGACCAATTCCGCTACGTCGCCTGTCAAGCCCCGTCCCGCGAAATATTCCACTTTACCGAAATTCGGATTTATCGTACACACCGATCACCCTGGCCCGAGACGAGGGGCGGATCGCGATCGTCACGAACCGCGGGCTGGGCAGCGATGGACGCGACGGCGTCGGGCGTAACAGGCATTGCAGGGCGGGACACCGTGAGCGATGGCTGTCGCGCGAACGACACGACGCTGACAGCGTCTTCGCATGGCTTCGGGGGCGAGCACACGCCACCCCCCGGATTCCCAGCGAGGACGTGCGCGGACGGAGAAGTCGTGTGGTCCCGACGCCCGGGGTCTGTGCGTCAAGTCTTGCGGTGATGTGGCGGCCCGACCGGGCGCGCGCATCGATTATCCGCAAGGCGACGGGGGCAATAGTGCAACGCTCCCCGAGGAGAGCACGAAGGACACCGTTAAAACCATTCGCGCAGGGAAGGCCGGGCGACCGGCAACACCTGTGGTCCACCCGTGTGCATTTCTGCCGCGCACGGATCTCGGGTGCCGCCGGCGCCCGGCCTTCCCTGCGCCCTCGTCATTTTCGAGGGCGGCACCTGGAGCAAAACTCGGGCGATATGCGCCGCGGGAAGGCGATCGTGTGTCTGCTGTTTGAAATGTGAATTGGAGCGCGATGGGTCCGCCATTTGCTCCGTCATTGCGAGGAGTTCGCGACAAAATTGTGAAGCAATTTTGCGCTGATGCGACGAAGCAATCCAGAATCCCTCCGCAGAAATATTCTGGATTGCTTCGCTGCGCTCGCAATGACGCTGGAGAAACAGCTCTATCGCTGTCACCCTGAGGTGGCCGCTTCTTCAGCGGCCCTCGAAGGGCGACGGCCCCGCTGTCGCCGCTAAGATATCGAAGCATGTCGGCCGTCCATCCTTCGAGGCTCCCGGCGCGATGCTTTTGCATCGCGCCACTCGCGCCTCAGGATGACGGAATAAGTGGAATCTGGCGCAGCAGAAACTACCGCATCATCATCCGCGCAATCGCTTCCCCAATCACCACCGTGGTGAAATGCGTGTTGGCGCGGCAGTCGGACGGCATGATCGAGGCGTCGGCGACGCGCAAGTCCGCAATGCCCTTCACCCCGCCGTCAGGATTGACCACGCCGTCGGCATCCCCAACGCTGGTCATGCGGCAGCTGCCGGCGGCATGCTGGATGTCGCCGGTCTCACGACGCAGCACTGCGTCGAGCTCGTGATCCGGCAGCGCTGCTGCCTGTGGCAAGGTCAAATCGGTGTCGGCGAGCCGGATCCAGTCCGCGATGCCTGCCAGCGCCGGCTGGGACGTGATCACGGCGAGCCGTCTCACTGCGTCCATCATGCGCAGCATGTCGCGGGGATCGGCCAGCATGTTCTCCTCGACGAGGGGATCGATCGCAGGGTCGGTCGAGGCGAGTTTGAGCGTGCCTCGGGAGTACGCGTTGAACAGGCCCGCACCGATCGCCCCGGGATTGCCGATGCCGCGATGATTGAAGGCGATCAGGATCATGTCGCGCTTACCGCCCTCGGCAAGCCTCGAGGAATAGGTCACGCAGCAATTGGTGTGACGGGTGTCCGGATCGATCGGCCGCAGATTCTCGTGGAGCTGGATCGTGGCGCGAAACAGCGGATGGTCGAAGTAGTGGCGGCCGACCGGCAGATCGCGCGTGACCGCAATCCCCATCGCCTTCAACTCGTCGGCCGGGCCGACGCCCGAGCGCAGCAGGATCGCCGGACTGTGGATCGCGCCGGCGCACAGCACGATCTGCCGCGCGCTGATCTCGTGGGTGCCCTGCCCTTCGATGAGAACGCGGACGCCGGTGGCGCGGCCATCGCTGATCAGGACGCGATCGACCAGCGCATGGCCGCGAATTTCCAGATTGGCGCGGCCGCGCGCCGGCTCGAGATACCCCTCATTGGTGCTGATGCGGCGGCTGTCGCGGCTGTTGATGGGATAGCAGGCGACGCCCTCGCCATCGGGACCGTTGAGGTCGGCGCACCAGGGATAGCCGCTGGCGAGTGCCGCATCGCGCAAGCCCCGATCGATCGGTCCCCAAGTCTGCGTCGGCGCCCGATAGACCGGCAGCGGCCCGCCACGGCCGTGGCCCTCGGCATCGCCGAACTCCAGATCGTCCTCGATCACGGAGAATAGCGGCATCACCTCCCTGGCCGACCAGCCGGTGCAGCCATGGGCGGCCCATTCGTCGAACGCATCCGCAACGCCGCGGATCGCGATCTGGCCGTTCATCATCGAGGAGCCGCCAAGCCCCTTGCCGCGCCAGTAGAAGCGCGCCTCCTGCCCGGCAACGCGCCGCGATAGGAGATCAGGCCACTGCCATTTCTCCTGGTACTCGCGCTTGTGGATGATCGGGATCGGATTCGGCGTCCGTACCTCCCAGGGCGCCTCATCTGCGCGCCAGTCGCGGCCGGCTTCGAGCAGCAGGACGCGCCGCGCGGGATCCTCGGACAGCCGTGCCGCCACGGCGGCGCCAGCGGAGCCGCCGCCGACAACAATGACATCGTACATCGCGTTATTTCTCAACGTTCGAGAAGACAGGGATGGCCCGATGATATCAGCAGGACGTCAATTGGACAGTGGCGCTTTCGCCGCGCGCAATGACGATGTGGAGGCAGCTGCTCGCCACACCCTCGCTGTCATCGCCCGGCTCGACCGGGCGATCCAGTATTCCAGAGACAGGCGACGTATACTGAGAAGCCGCGGCGTACTGGATGCCCCGGTCAAGCCCTAGCATGTTCACACATCTGGGGCCGCCGGCGGGTTGCCAAGTCATCTGAAGTCTGAATCCATCGGGAGGGGTGTGCCGATGGAGCGAGCGATGGAAGGTGGATTGGGACGGTTTGGCGACCGGCGCCTGGAAAAAGGGGGGCTCGTTTGCTGG